>DATKEJ010000448.1:0-4391 GCA_035512315.1 Rhodothermales bacterium
CCAACATCGAGGATTTTGGGAACTCCTGGGGAATCAACCGCCGCGCTTCGGTCGGTGGGAGACTGGACTACGATTACAACCAGAAGTATCTGATGACCCTGCTGGGACGGTACGACGGCTCCTACCTGTACGCGGAGGACAGGCGCTGGGGGTTCTTCCCGGGTATCTCCCTGGGTTGGCGAGTTACTCAGGAGCCCTTCCTGCGGGATCGACTCTCCTTCCTGGACGAGCTCAAGCTGAGGGCGTCGTGGGGCGAGACGGGACTAGAACAGGCCCAGGCGTGGGATTTCCTCGGCGGCGCGACGTACAACGTGGGTAACGGGGCCGTGCTCGACGGCGCGATGGTGCCGGGCTCACGCCCGAGAGGCCTCCCGATCACCAACCTGAGTTGGGTAACCAGCACGTCGGCGAATCTTGGAATCGACTTCGTGCTGCTTGATGGCCGCCTTTCGGGCGAGTTCGATGTCTTCGAGCGTAAGTTGACCGGGCTCCCCGCCCCGCGGACCGACGTGCTGGTGCCGGAAGAGGCCGGTTACTCGCTCCCGAACGAGAACCTGAACAGCGACACCAACCGCGGATTCGAGGGCATTCTCCGGTGGAGCGACCGGATGGGTGGAATCTTCTACTCGATCGCACCCAACTTCACCCTCTCCCGACAGAAGAACGGCACGAGGTACGGGGAGCGGTATGGTAGTTCGTGGGGCCGCTACACCAACGGAAACATCGACCGTTGGGCGGGGGTGAACTTCGGTTACCAGGTGATCGGGCAGTTCCAATCGGTCGAAGAGATCGACAGGTATCCGGTCGACATCGACGGACAGGGAAACCGGAGTTTGCTTCCCGGAGATCTGATCTACCTCGACGTCAACGGCGACCGGATCATCAATGCGATGGACCAGAGACCCATCGGTTATTCGGTCTTCGGAACGCCGATTCTCTCGTTCGGAGCGACGACGAGCATCGGGTTTGCTGGTGCCACACTGAGCTTGGACCTGGCCGGCGGCGGGCTCTACTCGCACTCGCGAGAGGCCGCCACGAAGTTCCCGTCGGGCCACAACCTTCCGCAGTACGCCACGGACAGATGGTATCGCGTGGATCCCTACGACCCGCAGAGCGCCTGGCATGAGGGAACCTACCCCCCGTTCCGCAACGGCGGCTCGCGACCGAGCTACAACCGGAACGACGATTTCTGGAGGACGAACGTCAAATTCCTGCGGGTCAGGAGGGTCGAACTCGGATACCAGATACCGGACAGCTACTCCAGCCGGTTCGGTTTTTCAGGGCTGAGAGTCTACACCAACGCGACCAACCCGATCAGCTTCGATAACGTTTCGAAGTACAATCTGGACCCTGAGATCGCGTTCAATGCCGCGCTCAACTACCCGACTGTCAGCGTAGTGAATTTCGGCTTGAGCGCTGCCGTCGGCGGAGCCGGTTCGGCTGGCGATTCGGGCCCACCACGTCAGTAAGCCTCCGCAGGTTTGAAGGATCGATGGAGGAGCAGGGTGCATTTGGGCTCGTCACGGTCCGCAGCCGATCCGCCGATCGTCCTGATACAGGAGCATACGGTATGAAGAATCTGAGGTGTAAGGTACTGGTTCTCGGTGTTCTGCTATCGTCAACGGCGTGCACCGAATGGCTCACCACGGAACCGCAGACGATTCTCACGGACGAACAGGTCTGGGGCGATCCGAGTCTCGTCCTGAGCGTCCTGGCGGACTACTACGACAGGATCCCCCTGCATCAGGGCCTGACGAACGCCTACTGGCCGGAGTTCACGGCCTTCGACGAAGCACTGTACTCGGGCGTCGGCCGGGGGTGCTGCACGGGCGATCCGGGTCCGGGAGGTCGAGGGGCGGGTTACGGATCTCTGCAGCAGTTCGCCTACAACCGCTGGGCTTCGTGGGGCCAACCGTACGGTCTGATCCGCGATATCCACGTCGCCATGGACGGGGTCGAGGCCAGCACGAGCGGTAGCCTGCCCCCCGAGGTGAAGACGCAGTTTCTCGCCGAGCTACGGTTCCAAAGGGCGTTTACCTATTTCGAGTTGGTGAAGAGATACGGCGGCGTTCCACTCGTCACCTCGCAGCTGCTCTACGATTTCAGCGGGGACGTGACACCGCTGCAGTTGCCGAGAGCTTCGGAGGCCGGGGTGTACGATTTCATTGGCGACGAGCTCGACGCGATCATGGATGAGCTTGGCAACGAAGGGAGCCAGACACGCGCCAGTCGCGCGGCGGCGCTGGCCCTGAAGAGCCGGGCGATGCTGTACGCGGGATCGGTCGCCAGGCACAACAGCGAGATGGGTGGTCCGATCACCCTTCAGGGCGGCGAGATCGGAATACCGGCGTCGCGGGCCGGGGAGTACTACCTGTCGTCGCTCGAAGCGTCCAGGATGCTCATCAACGGCGGGACACACACGCTCGTGGAGGACGGCGACCCGGGCGAGGGATTCCATCAGGTCTTCGTAAGAAAGGGAAATTCGGAGGTCATATTCGCGCTTGATTACCTCTCCGGTCAGGGCAAAGTCCACTACTTCACGCTCCAGGCCTACCCGAGATCGCAACGAGTCGTGGTGGCGTTCGATTGGGGTGGGGCGGCCGTGTCGCCGACTCTGAACCTAGTCGAAAACTTCGATTACCTCGATGGATCGTCGGGCGCGCTACGCGGCGTCGGCGACGGCACCGTGGCGAGCCAGAACGACTGGATATTCTACGACGACATCAGCGACATCTTCGACGGCAAGGACGGTCGCTTGAAGGGAACCGTCATAGTCCCAGGCGACGAGTTCGCCGGCAAGCCGGTGGATCTCCAGGCTGGCGTATATGCCTGGAACGCGGCCGCGAACCGATACGACAGGGTCACGGGCAATCTCAACTCGACCTACACGGACGGAGGCAGGCTGACGGGCACCGACGGCCCGGTGCACCAGGAGGATTGGACGTCGGCCAGCGGCTTCTACATCCGGAAGTATCTGGACCCCGCGACGGGTGCCGCGACGTATTCGCCCGGTGCGGACACTTGGTGGGTCTGGTTCCGACTCGGTGAGATCTACATGAACGCCACGGAAGCCGCGTTCGAGCTCGGTCTTCATTCTGAGGCCCTCGGTTACATCAACACCCTGCGGGAACGTGCGGGCTTTTCTCCGAACAGCCTCACCGCGTTGACGAGGGCCAAGATTCGAAGCGAACGCTGGTCGGAGTTGGCCTTCGAGGATCACCGCCTGTGGGATCTGATCCGCTGGAGGATCGCGCACGAGGTCTGGAACGGCGTCCGCGGCACTCCGACAGCCGACATGTACGTGCTGTTCCCCTATCGTGTGAGCCGCCCCGGACATCCCAACCATGGGAAGTACGTCTTCGACAAGTTCGTATCCTCGGTCAACACCGCGCCAAAGTTCTTCCGGATGGGGAACTACTACAGTCAGATCCCGAATAGCGCCTTGAGCGCCAATCCCCAGATCATAAGGAACCCATTCCATTGATCACTTCGCATCCGAGTCAACGCCGATCTCTAGACGGATTGCCGCTCATGAGACTCCAAACTACGATCGCCGTCATCTCGTTGACGGTTACGGTGACCGGTTGTGACAACATTTTTGGCCTGGACAACTTCGACGCGCCTGGTTCGGCGCTCACCGGCCAGATCGTCTTCGAGGGCCAGCCTGTCGGTGTCCGAATGGGAGGTGTCCAGCTCGAGCTCTGGGAGCCGGGGTGGGATTTCGACGAGAAGATCCCGATCTTTATCAGCGAGGACGGCTCGTTCTCCGCGACCCTGTTCGATGGTGACTACGAGCTGAATCTTCTGCCAGGCAATGGTCCCTGGATCGACAACCCGAACCGTCTTCAGGTGCAGGTCCGGGGAAACACCAGCGTCGACATTCCGGTCGCCCCCTACTACACGATCGAGAATCCCATCCTCCTCAACAGGGGAGACAGCATCCACGCGACCTTCACGATCCGCTCCGTCAACCCGACCCGCCTCGTCGAGTTCGCGGGCCTGTACGTCGGAAAGACGATCATCGTGGACCGGAACAACATGGCCGTCCGCCGGGAAGTTGCCAGGAGCAGTCTGCAACTGGACACGCCGGTAACGATCAGCCTGAAGTTGCCGGACGATATCCACCTCACACCGTCCCCGGACCCGCGGGAGCAGGTGTTTGTCCGCATCGGCGTGAAGACCCTCGGCGTTGCGGAACTACTATACTCGCCTGTGGAGGAAGTCCCGCTGTGAGTGGCCGCGAAGTGCTACCAGCGGGAAGCGGTCGGCGGAGCACCCCGGATTCCTCCAACTATGAGGAGCAGATGATGCGCGAGCCAGAGGTCCACGTCTTGGGAGCATCTCTTCTCAGCGGCTTTCGCCTCGGGACCGCACGCGCGGTCATGTCGGTC
>DATKEJ010000449.1:0-8851 GCA_035512315.1 Rhodothermales bacterium
AAGGTCTCGACTCGAACCGAGGCGATCCCGAATTGGGTCGGAACGCCTACGTCGACCCAGTCCAGCGCCCCGATCATGGGCGCAATGCGCATCTGTTTGAATCCGGCCTCAGTCGGCTGGATTCCGGCAACGTAGTGCGACAGTGTGCGCAGTGTACCCGACCCGAACTGGTGACTCTTGGAGGCGACGTTCGGATCCCAAAACTCCCAAAGGGTCGAGGACTCACTCTCGATCATCTCACAGTAACGTTCTTTCATCCGCGCAATGGCGAGATCCGCGTCCCCGAGATGAAAGAGCGCCGCCTGTACGAAATTCTCCATGTAGGGACTGGCGTGCATTTCGCTCCTGAACAGCCTGTTCAGGTGCCCGCGGTACAGAGAAATCGGAAAATCGGCAAGGACCGCCAGCGCGTTTCCCCTGTCGTCTGGCCTCCCGAACTGGCCCTTCGTGTGGTATCTGTTCGTGTCCCACAGCTCGCGGTTGTAGGCCTCCTTCAGCATCTCCATTCTGGCCGACCACACGGGAATGTCGACGGCGTTGTCCGTCAGACGGGCCATTTTGACGGCGCCGCGAAGCGCGATGTAGTACCATGCATTCTCAATCAACGACTCGTCGATGTTGACGCCCCAGTCATACCAGTTCCAACCAGTCGACCGGTGAGCCACGAGCCCGTTGGGCCGCATGTCCCAGAGCAGCAGGTATTCTCTGATCGCGGGATAAAGCGAGCGGATGGTCTCGATGTCGCCGGTATGCAGGTAATAATTCCACAGACCCAGATCCCCGAACGCGAACAGGTTCTGCTGCGACAGCTCGATTTCCCAGTCGCCCGGAACGCCCGACAGGAACACTCCGTCCGAAGTTCGCCAGGCCTCGAACTCCGACCAGAATTTCCGAATGAGCGAGTGCACGCCGTCGTCGTACGAGTAGAGCGCTGAGAGAATCGCAACCGTTCCATCGCCTGTTGCCTGCTTGCGCTCGCGATCGGGTGTCTCCATGAAATAATCCCTCATCGACGCTGCGACCGTTCTTCGGGCCTTGATCCAGAGCCGATTGAGGAGGTCGTCGCTCGATGTAAACCACCCCGCGAAATCGGCGTCGTAGCTGGTTTCGCGATACTGCAAGTCCAGAACTCGCACACCCGGCGGGAAGTGGTACAGGACGGCATCCCCGCTCATCCAAGCGGGTGTCTCGAACTCCTGCTCTCCCTCGCGCGTCGTGTATTCGGTGCGCACCGAGTAGATCTTCGTAACACCGTCAATACTCGTCGTCGTGTAATGATCGGTACGCATATCGATCACGAGCCCCTCGGGCGCCTGAACCCGGAAATAGGGGGTCACATGGGCATGGTAGGGCGCCTTGAGCACCAGGGTGTCGCCGGTCGCTTCGAAAGGAAACGAGGGCTGGTTGAGGTACGGCTGAAGTCCTGAGTCACGCCACTGGGGAATCGGCCGCTCAAAGAGACGATTCCACGGGCCGCCCGGCGGGGAAGCCTGCACGTTCGACGGCCTCCATGAACCGGCGTTGAAGCCCGGATTCATCCACCCCGACATGCCGTTACGAGCGTCAAACGCAATATTGTGTTCCGGAAGCCGCCCGTTCGGGACGGGTGAGCCGGTGTAGCCGAAACCAGGATGTCGCTGCGAGAGCCAGGATGGGTCGCTCTTAATGAGCGTTCCGTCGATGTTCGCCTCGAAAAGCAGACCACCCTTCCCACTGTCGACGTGCGAGTATCCGCTGCGCCCCCAATACCACACGAGAACGGCAAGAGTGTTCTGTCCGGGCTCCAGGTGCTGGGCGATGTCGACAGCATCATAATATGTATCGGACGGAGTCGGGCCGCGCTTGAGACCACCCTCGCGCACGACCATCTGACCGTTTACCCAAAGCCAGTACTTGGAGTCGACGGCAATACCGGCAATCGCTTCAGCCGGCTTTTCAGCCAGGTCGAACGTCTTTCGATACGCGACCCACGCGTTCGCAAATTGGTCACCCGGGCGCCAGATCCACTCTGCCTGCCAGTTGTTCTTCTCCAGGCGACCAAACTGTGCGTGCGCGTCGGTGAACAAGACTACCGACGCCACCATTACAGCGCCAAACAGGAGTCCGGCTCGCACGTATGGAGTCTTCGAAGTCATAAAAAGCCTAGGGTGCAGGGGCTGCAACCGGGTAGTCCAATGGAATGGCGGCCGACGATTTTCGTTGCAGTCATGGTGTCATCGTCTGAAAGATGCTTCATAGACCGACGAGTTGCCAACCCCGTCCGTCACCCTCACCTGAAGTTCATGCTCGCCGGAACCCACTTGATCATCAAACTCATAAACCATCATTCCAGTTTTCGCATCGAACGAAAACAGGACCCATTTTCCGTCAACGTACCCGTCATAGGTACGAACGCCCGTCTCTCCATCCGATATGCGGAAGCGGATGTTCGACAGCCGTCGCATATCCTTCCCGTTCTGAATATTGATGGGCCGGATCCGCGGCTTAACGGTGTCGGCCGTGACGTAATAGAGGCCCAGCGCCCGAACCGACGCGTTCACCCAACCGTCACGGTAAACCGCAGGCCTGTACGACGTCTTGCCATCCTCATTCACGTACGCGATCGCGGCCATTTTCCTCAGGGGTGTAGGCACGTCGGCCCGAATCGACAGGTCGAATGAGGAGTGCACCGGCGTGTAGGCGTCGTGCAGCGAGTGCTTCGGGGACATCGACTGCGCGTCGGCGCCGGTCACGTCGTACGAGAAATCGAAGTCATCGTAAAAGGCGTTCTCGTTGAACACGGCTCGGATTCCGTCGGCTTCGAACGTGAGCGGCGTGCCGCTTTCCGCGCGGATGCCGCGGTCCTCGTCGGATGCCTCCACCATTACATTCTGCTCGTCGCCGATGACACTGAAGGCCAGTGTCGATGTGTTGCCGGCGATGTCGGATACTTTATATTCGAATCTCGACTCTACTCCAGGCGCCGGCTCCACGATCCCGCGGTTCTCGACTATCGGATATGACGGCAGACGGTTGCCGGGAAGCAGGTAGCTGCGCTGGATCCAACGCCCGTAACGTGTCCGCTCGGCATAATCGACGTGCGCATTGATGTACCGCGTAACGTCGAAGCTGAATTTCTCGGCCCGGTATTCGTAGATCGGGATGTCTTGACGTGACAGCGTCAGAGCGTATAACCCCAGGCGGGAACCCGATCCGTCATGCGAGTCCCGAGTCTCGATCCCAAACCCGATTCGACCTGACCCCGTGATCTCGGCGACGTCGGCCAGGCGATAGCGTCTGTTTGCGCCTGTCACCAGAATCGTCCCGGCGTTCTCACGCGTGACCTCAATGGACCGCCCGTTGGTGAACCGGATACGGGCTCGCGCGCGAGCGTCCAGTGCGTAAACCTTAAGTCTGCTGATCTGTGGAGCCTGGGTGTCTGCCACTTCGAGACCGAAGAGCAAAGGATTCAGTGGCCACTCGTTGGCAGCATCACGGATCTCAAAGTGCAGGTGTGGCCCTGCAGAGCCTCCGGAATTGCCGGAAAGCGCGATGACGTCTCCTTTCTTTACAGGAAAACGCCCTTCCTCCGGATACAGCTCAACGGAGAATGATTTTTGCGCATACTGCCGGCGCCGGACGTATTCCTCGACGTCGGCCGAGAAATTACGAAGGTGGGCATACACGGTCTTGTATCCGTTCGGATGGAGCACATAAAGAGCGTTGCCAAAACCCGTCGGCGAAACGTTGATGCGAACGATCTGTCCGTCGCCGGCAGCGTACACGCGATATCCCTGCGTCTGGTTCGTTTTGATGTCGAGACCGGAGTGAAAGTGGCCCGATCGCAGTTCCTGAAATGACCCGGAGAGCAGAATTGGAATCCCGAGTGGAGACCGGAAGTAGTCCGTCGGATACTCCCCTCCTTTGAACGTCGCCCCGCATATCAATGCAACAGCGAACGATACGACCATTTTTGTCATTCCCGTGCCCATCGTGCCTCCCAAAGCGCCCTCCTGATCGTTTCCTATGTCCTCTCCGCACGCAACGGCCATTATAACACGTGAAGCAGGCGTGAGGTCCCGGCCGATCTGTCACGGCGGCAGATCACGCCGGCTGCCTTGCGGATCGGTTGACAAATCGTCACGCCGGCTGCGACATCCCGTCGCTGCATCCGACATGCCGTCAGACGATGGTTGCCTTTTCGTCACCGAGAATGGAATGGCACGCCGATTGCGACTGTGGGACGTAAAGAATTCGCCCACGAGTTGGGCCTGATGACACCAGCAACATGATCAACAAACGCAAGCATGGAGGTAACGCCATGACAAAACTCGTTCGCTATTCGCCGTTCGGGGTCCGTTCCCCGCTCTTTACCGACTGGAACCGATTCTTTGACGAGTTCCTTCCGGTAAACACCGAATCAGACACACCGACCGCCTGGACTCCCCGCGTCGATCTGTCTGAAACGGAGAGTGAGTTCCGGATTCTGCTGGATCTGCCCGGAATGAAGAAAGACGACGTCACGATCAATTTCGAAAGTGACATGCTCACGATCACCGGCGAGCGGCGCGAAGAGAATTCGAGAGAGGACGTGAATTACTACCGCACTGAGCGATTCTTCGGTCGCTTCTCGCGGTCGTTCACCTTCCCGAAGGCCGTCGAGATCGACTCTATCAGCGCCGTGTTCGAAGACGGTGTTCTGACGGTCAAAGTCCCGAAAGCCGCCGAAAGTAAGCCGCGCAAGATCACGATTTCGTAAGTCGTCATCTGACGATCGGTGAGTGCAATGACCGCGTGGGATGCCGCGGGCGCAGCCAGGGTAACCTCCCCCGGCTGCGCCCGGCTCGACTTGAGCTTCTCGCGCTTCGAAGGACAATGTTCCGCCGGAATTAGCCGCCCCCTCCAGCGGGGGACCACGCTCCGAAGTGACCTTCGGCTTCCGCTCCAGCCGGCCCTTCCACGCTGCGTCGAGATCCACCGGTCGTCGCTCCAGCCGCCCCCCGTCTACGCTTCGCTCCACTCAGCTTCGCAGGGCAGGCTCTCCAGCGGGGGTCCATGTCGATAGGTGTGGTCCCCCGCCCGAGGGGGCGGCTGAGCGCGCAATACCCTATTTCGCAAGGATAGACTCCAGAGGCGCGCTCAGCCGGGGAGGTCACTTTCGGGAGGAAGCTGCCACCCTTGGCGCCGCCGTCCCCACGCAAGTTCGGGTCCGGCTAAATATTTTTGCCTTGACGTCGCCGAGCCCTCTGGTCTGCATGTAACCATGTCCTCGGTGCCCTCGTAAGCGCGCTCAACCCCCATCCGAAAATCACCGGTATCTAATTGTGAGATTCAATCGTGCTAACGATAAGATCCTATCTGAGTGTGAGCCTCGTACTGCTGTATGCGGCGGTGAATGTCGGTTGCGGGTCGGACGCGCAGTCCGCCGCCCCGGATGAGTCAAAGGAAGAGTCCGCGGCGATTCCGGTAGAGACCGGCGTGTCGCGAACGGGCTCGATTGCCGCATACTTCTCGGGGACGGCGACTCTCGAAGCCGAGGAAGAGGCCGACGTCGTGGCAAAAGCCTCCGGCGTCGTCCAGCGGCTTCTCGTCGAAGAGGGAGACCTCGTCCAGGCGGGTCAGGTACTCGCCGAGCTCGACGCCGAGCGGTCGTCGCTCGAACTCAGCCAGATGGAGGCCAACCTCAAGCGCCTGGAAAACGACCATCGCCGCAATGAGGAGCTGTTCAATAAACAGTTGATCAGCGCCGAAACGTACGAGTTCGCCAAGTTCCAGTACGAGTCGCAAGTTGCCGCCGTGGAACTTGCGCGCCTTCAAATCAGGTACTCCAGCATCCGTACGCCAATCCGAGGAGTGGTGTCCGCCAGAATGGTCAAAGTGGGCGCGATGGTCGCGGAGAACCAGGCGGCCTTCCGAGTGACGGATTTCGACCCGCTTCTCGCCATTCTTCACGTGCCGGAACGAGAGCTGCCGAAGCTCCGAACGGGCCAGCCCACCGAGCTTTCGGTAGACGCGATGACTGACCGGACTTTCAAAGGTCGCGTGAAGCGCATCAGCCCGGTGGTTGACCCCTCGACGGGCACCTTCAAGGTGACGGTGGAAGCGCACGATGAGTCCGGCGTTTTGAAGCCGGGGATGCTCGCGCGGGTTGACGTCACGTATGACACCCGCGACAACGTAGTGCTCGTTCCCAAACAGGCGGTGGTCACAGAGGACGACGAGTCGACCCTGTTCGTCGTTCAGGACTCGGTGGCCTACAGAAGGACGGTCGTAACCGGGTACATCAGCGAGGAGGCGATCGAAATTGTGTCCGGCCTCGAGGCAGACGCCGTCATCGTTACGGTCGGGCAGACCACGCTCAAGGACAGCGCCAGGGTAACCGTGATCTCGCGATAAGCGAACCTGTTCCCACCTGAGCGAATCCGCGAACAACCGGCTGAGCGCACATGAAACTCGTCGAAATATCGACACGGCGTCGGGTCACGATCGCCATGTTTACGGTTGCCATCCTGATGTTCGGCGTCGTTTCGCTCGGTCGTCTGAAGATCAACCTCCTACCGGATCTTTCTTATCCGACGCTTACCGTCAGAACGGAGTTCGAGGGAGCGGCTCCGTCCGAGATCGAAAACCTCATATCGAAACCGATCGAGGAAGCGGTTGGCATCGTTAAGAACGTCACAAAGGTCTCCTCGATTTCTCGCGCGGGACAATCGGACGTTCTCCTCGAGTTCGCGTGGGGCAGCGACATGGATTTCGCCGGCGTGGAGATCCGTGAAAAGCTCGATATGCTGCAGCTTCCGCTCGAAGCAGACCGCCCCATCATCCTTCGATTCGACCCCTCCCTCGATCCAATCGTCAGGCTCGCGCTGGTAGAGCGGCGCGACAACACCGCCAACCCTGACAGCGTGCCGGTCGTGAGGGCGTCGCAGACAGACGCGTTCGACGAGGAGCTTCTGAAATTCCAGCGCCGATATGCCGACGAGGAGGTCAAGAAAGACCTGGAGTCGGTCCTCGGCGTCGCTGCGGTCAAAGTCAGTGGCGGTCTGGAGGACGAGATCCAGGTCTATGTCGATCAGTCGAGACTCTCGCAACTGAACCTGCCGATCGAAGACGTGGCCAACGTGCTGCGGGCAGAGAACGTGAACCTATCGGGGGGCAGGCTTGAAGAAGGCACCCAGCAGTACCTCGTTCGAACGATCAATCAGTTTCAGTCCGTCGATGAAATCGCCGACGTCATCGTCACGACGCGCAACGGAGCGCCTGTGTACCTCCGCGACGTGGCTTCGGTGCGTCATGGCTTCAGGGAACGGGATGCGGTCACGCGACTCGATGGAAACGAGGCCGTCGAGCTCGCCATTTACAAGGAAGGCGACGCCAACACCGTCTCGGTCGCCAGAGGGATCGACGCCCGCCTCGAAACGATCAGCGAGAGCCTGCCTAGAAATTTAGAATTAACAAAGGTTTATGATCAATCCACCTTCATCGAGTCTGCAGTTGACGGGGTGGTCGATGCCGGCCTGATTGGAGGCCTGCTCGCGATGTTCATCCTGTATTTCTTCCTCCGCAGTTTCTGGACGACGCTGATCATCTCGGTTTCGATCCCGGTCTCGGTCGTCGCTACGTTCAACATGATGTTCGCGGCGGATCTAAGCTTGAACATCATGTCACTCGGCGGTCTGGCGCTGGGAATCGGTCTTCTGGTCGACAACTCCATCGTGGTGCTCGAGAACATTGCGCGCCACAGGGAAATGGGCAAAACCGTGCTCGAAGCGGCGCGGGATGGAGCGAGCGAGGTCGGCACGGCCGTTACCGCGTCGACGCTGACCACTGTGGCAGTGTTCTTCCCTCTCGTTTTCGTCAGCGGCATCGCCGGGCAACTGTTCCGCGATCAGGCGCTCACCGTGACCTTCTCGCTTCTGGCTTCGCTGGTCGTGGCATTGACGCTCATTCCGATGCTGGCATCGACGGGTGGCAGGCACAAAACGGAAGACCCTGAACCCGAAGTGCAGCTTCCGCGCCGACGCGTAACGCGCGCACTTCGTGCAGGATTGCGTTTTCTGTTCACGACCATCCCCACGTACATCGCGCGCGGTGTTGTGCTGGTTTCCCGCGGAACCGGTTGGGTTTTCGGTCGAGCGTTAAGGCCCTTCGTTGCGGCTTTCCAGGCCGTTTACAATGCAGCCGAAAATGCCTATCCCAAACTCATACGCGGCGCGCTCGAGGTTCGCCTGCTCGTGGTCGTCGTAGCCCTCGCTCTGTTCGCGGGATCGGTTCTGATGATTCCGCATCTCGGAGTCGAGTTGATCCCTGAACTTTCGCAGGGCGAGTTTCTGGTCGAGTTCAAGATGCCCCCCGGGACCCCGTTGGAGAGCACGGATGCGGCGCTGGCGGCCGCGCAGAGGGGTATCGACGAGTCCCCAACGGTGGCGAGGACGTTCGCCGCCGCAGGCAGCGGCAACCGGCTCGACGCCAACCCCGAACAGGGAGGAGAAAACTGGGGAGAACTCGCCGTCGCCATGATTCCCGAAGCGACGCGCACCGACGAAGAATCGGCGATGGCGACGATGAGGGGTCATCTGGAGCGCATTCCCGGACTCCAGTACAAGTTCGACCGCCCGACTCTCTTCACCTTCAGATCGCCGGTGGAGATCGAAGTCTCAGGCTACGACTTCGACGAACTACGGGCGGTCAGCGGACGAATCCAGCGCTCCATGATGCGGTCAACGCGATTCACGGATGTGAAATCGACCGTCGAGCAGGGCCATCCCGAGGTCCGGATTCACTTCGACAAGGCTCGCGCCGCGGCCCTGGGACTCCCGGTCTACTCCATGGCTGAACGGGTCGTCGACCAGGTCAGAGGAGAGATCGCCAC
>DATKEJ010000450.1:0-8042 GCA_035512315.1 Rhodothermales bacterium
GCTGACGATCAGTACATCAGTAATGGATTGACTGAAGAACTTCTAAATGCGTTGGGCCGCGTCAAGGGAATTCGCGTTCCGTCGCGTACGTCCGTTTTCGCCTTCCAGAACAGTGAGGCTGACATCCGATCGATCGGAGAGCGGCTCAACGTCGATCATGCGCTTGAGGGAAGCGTTCGGAGATCCGGCAACCAGGTCCGGATTCGGGCTACGCTGAGTGACACGAGAACCGGCGACCAGCTTTGGTCCGAGACCTATCAGCAGAAGATGGAGGATTTGTTCGTACTGCAGGAGTCGATTGCGAATACGATCGTCGAACACCTGAGCGAGCGATTCTTGCTCCAGCTCCGGCCAGCCGTTTCGCGACCGGATGCCCAGGCCTACAACTTGTACCTGCGAGGCCGATTCTTCGCCAACAAGCGGAACGCCGCCGCGTTGACACAAGCTCGAGAGCATTTTCAGGAGGCCCTACGAATCGATGCGTCCTATGCGAGATCGTGGGCTGGACTTGCCGAGTCGCTTGCCCTGCTTGGCAACTACGGAGTAGTGCCGCCATCGGAGGCATATCCGGCTGCTCGAGAGGCGGCACTGAAAGCCCTTCAACTGGATCCGAACCTGGCCGAAGCGCATACGACGCTCGCGCTGCTCTACAAAGACTACTTCTGGGATTGGGATGCATCGAAAGAGCACTTCGAGAAGGCGGTGCAACTTGACCCGAACAACGCGACCGCCCGCCACCAATACGCCGTAGAGTACCTGTCCACCATGGGTCATCATGCTGAGGCGATCCGCGAAGCCGAAATCGCCGCAGCACTTGATCCGCTTTCGGTCGTCGTGAGTGCGGACCTTGGCCGTGTGTATTATTCGGCTCGACAGCCCGAGAAGGCCATCGTCCAGCTGAAGAAAACGCTGGAATTGGAGCCGACATTCTTTATGGCTCACCTCTACATGGGTATTGCCTACCTCATGGAGAACGAGAACGGTCTGGCGCTGGAGCGCTTCCGAGATGCACAGGTGTATTCCGGCGATAGTCTGGGCCCGAATCCAAACTCCGTTGCCTATACGGCGGTTGCGCTTTCCACGGCTGGGCGAACCAAGGAGGCCCGCGAAACTCTCCAGCAGCTTCACCAGCTTGGCACGCGCAGATATGTCGCCCCCTACTGGTTCGGCCTGGTCAACGGCAAGCTCGGGGAGTGGGACGAGGCCTTTTCATGGATGGACAGTGCACTCGTCGACCGAAATCTCCATCTACTTTACCTCAAGGACTCGCCGCTGACGAACACATTCCGTGACGACCCCAGAACGGCGGCCATCCTCGCGAAAATGGGATTGACAATCGATTCCTGAGCAGGGCGTGGTTCTCTTGCGACGACGGGAGGCGATCGATGTCGTGACCATTCGAACTTCGCGAAACCGTTGAGGCGGCGGCCCGCACTAAACGGGAGGGTCGACCCCGACGGCGCCCGGCGCCGAACCCACAGCGCGGAAACGACTTAGCCGTGACTTCGTGCGCGGACGTCTTCATACAGACCGCCCTTGTCATCGCGAAGGAGCGAAGCGACTGAGGGACGATGCGGACTCCGGTGATTGGCGATCTGGCAGGCGGTGCGCTCCAGGCCGAACGCGTTGTCGGCAGGGTTAGGATTCCCCTGCGCCACGCCCATCGGGTCGCCGTTGTATGTGTTGCTCGGATTGGAGTAGTAGGTGAGGCGCGTGCAATTGAACCCGCTGGCGGCGCACTGATTGTTGTACGCCATGAGCGTTCGCCACCTTTGACTGGAGGTGCCGCCGAACGCTGCCTGGTTCACATAGCCGTGATGCCATTCGCACGGCGTGGTCGAGTTGTTGACATACCAGTCGTGGTGCAGGCCCATGTTGTGGCCGACCTCGTGCGCCAGGGTCTTGTTGCCCGTCAGGCAGTCGTCCCTGACCACGCTGAACCCGCTCGTCGGAGTCAGGTTGGTCGGCGTCGAGGGGACGTACCCGATGCCGCAGCCGCCGGTATCGGTGATCAACGACACGAGGTCGGCACCGTAGGCGTCCCTCATGTCGTGAACGATATCCATGAACCCGTCGCTGGTGTTTCTCAGGCGGGTCAGGTCGGTACTGGCGTCACCTGACTCGGCGTAGCTCACTTCGCCTGTGAACACGAGATTGAAGGAGTGGGAAACGCCTGCGTTGGATAAGCCGGTGTTCATTTCCGCCACTGCCGTCGCGATGGCTGCCTCGGCCAAAGGATCGGTGCCGCCCAGCGCACCGCGAGCAGCGGCCGTGTACACCACCATGATGTCGATTACCTGAGGACCGCAGGAGGTGGTGGGCAGGCACGCGCTGTCGGCGTCCAGTTTCCCAAGCTGGAGATCCTGATCGCCTTCCGGTCCAAAATCGTCGTCCCCTTGAATGGCTTCGTCGCCGAGGATGATGAAGTCATCGCCGACCGCCTCGTTGTCCTCGGGCAGATCCGGATCGCGTTCGATGACGGCATAGACCGGCCCACTAAAGTGCTTAATGAAAAAGGACCGGCTCCCAACCTCGATCTTGCCGAAGAGCACGCCGCTTTCGTGGAGCGACACGATCACGGAGCTCATCGGCTCGTTTTCGATCTCCCCGACCCAGACGTCGGTCTGCTGATGTCGTCGTCCCCCTTTTCTCTGCGCTCTGTAGTTCGCGTCGTCGAACAGACGCAGGATTACGGTGGATTCAGCCAGAGCGGTCGGGTCGAGCCTGACATAACGAGTTCGCTGCCCATCGGCAATCGTCTGGCCCAGCTCAATTCCAGGCTGCTTCGGATCGTCATCACGAATGAGCGACTGCCCGAGAGTTGCGTCCGGGATTAGGAGAATCGCCAAGAGCAACGCCAAGGCACAGGTGCCCGCAAACCTGATCATGAAGGCCTCCTCATGTGGGACATAGGACATACACTTCCGACTCACACCGCGACGCCTCTTCGACGGTGGGAGTTGGTCCCATGCAAGGCTGTAAACGTAGGGTTGGCAGTGGGTTTTGTCAAGGACCGGGGGCCGCGGCGACAGGCTGATCGATTGTCTCGCGGCCGGTGCCGCGGGATCGGGCATTCAAATGGGAGAGATCATCGGAGGTTTGGTCACCGACAATTCTCATTTAACGAGAACCAGCCTACGCGCCTGACTCCAGTCCTCTGCCTGAAGCCGGTAGATATAGACGCCGCTGGGCACGGCCCGCGCATCGAAAACGACCGTGTGCCGACCCGCCGGCCGTCGGCCATCCACCAACCTTTCAACAACCCGGCCGTAGAGATCATAGACGATCAGTTCAACGGCTGCCGCCCGCGGCAGCTCGTACGGAATCGTCGTCTGGGGATTGAACGGATTCGGATAGTTCGGCAAGAGGGCAAACCGGTCGGGTACGTCCGCGCCGTCTTCGACCGCGACGTTCGCCGCGAGGGTAAAGTGGAACGGGCTCGCATATCCACTTAATCCCGCTCCATTGACCGCCCGCACACGCCAGAAATAGGTTGCGCCGGCCTCGAGATCCGACACCTCGCGCTGTGACGCACTCAAGCCGGTTTCCTCGAGCAGCACCTGGTTGAAGTCCTCCATCGTGGCCAGCTGCACGTCGTATGTAGCCGCACCGGGCACAGGATTCCACTCCAGCCGAACCTGCACCTCGCCGACCACGGAGCCATCCGCGGGTGCAATGAGCTCCGGCGTAATCGGTGCTCCCAGAATAACGGTGATCGTGAACGACTGCTCCACCGCGACAACGCCGTCATCCGCTTCGAGCGTGACCTCGTGCTCGCCCACTTCGGCATTGGTCGGTGTTCCGGTTAGCGTGCCCGTTCCATCCCCGTGGTCTGGGAATGCCAGCCAGGATGGCAGTTCCACGGCCGTGATCGTCGGCACTTCGCCGTCCACGTCCGTGACAACGACAGTATAGCTGTACAGATCGCCGGCAGCGGCTCCCAGGACCGGCTCACTGACAAAAACGGGCGGATCGTTGACCGGGCGGATTGTCACGTTGACGACTCCGCGAGCGGTGCCGCCTTGCGTATTCTCGATGACGTACCCAAAGGAGTCCTGGCCAAAATAGTCGACATCGGGGGTGTACACCACGGACGAGGGTCCTATCGAATCGACGCGACCGTTCGAGGGAACACCGACTTCGACCAGGACGAGAACGCCGCCGCCGGGATCGACGTCGTTGGCCAGCATATCGATCTCGACGGGGGTATCCTCGTCCGTGACGACCGCGTCGGCCACGGCGACTGGAGCGACAATGGCGACGGGTCCGACGGGTCTTGCACCCGGCCAGAATCCGCTTCCTGCAACGAGCCCGGTCGCTGCAGTGCGACCCTGCACGGGCTGCCCGAGGGTAGACTGCAGAGCGAGACCCTCACCCTGACTGGTTCCCCCGCCGGCGCTGATGGGACCGGTGCGGAGAACCACGTCAGGAGCCTGTGCAAATCCAATGCCGTGAAGCAAGCAAATCGAAATGCCCAGAGTAAAGGCTCGAATCAACATGGTATGTCCTTCCTGTTGTGACGCCGGTGTCGCGGTGCTTCGGCCGTACAAGTCGCAATAGCTAATGCTTAATTTGCTAATGAATCCGCGTCGTTCTGTACTCGATCTTAACACGGTTGAAGACGAGCTTCGGAAAGGCAAACGTCCCCGGCGGAAATACCACGTAGAGCTCGTAGAATCGATTGACATTATCGATGGTTGCTTGCGCAATGCTGGTGTCCGTAGTCGAGCCCTGACCTGACGAGCCGGAACTGTGGAGGACAGCCATGTCGACAGCCTCATTGCCCGGTTGTTTCATCCGGAGGAGGATTTGGATGTTTGCACTGACCTCGTCAAGCCAGAACGAAGTGACGCGCGTGACGACGGCTCCGTCGGGCAGTTGTACCTGTGCGTAGAAGCTCTGGCGGCCTGAAAAGAGAACATCCTGCTTGTACAGTGCTCCGCCCAGATTTTGGTAGCTGTAGTCGCTTGATCCGGGTGCGAGCTGCGTAGCCATGATCCACCTGGCGGAGGTGCGCGCCGGAGCCGTGATGCTTCCGTCGGTCCCGATCGTCATCCGCACCTGATCGTTCGTAACGAACTGCACGGCCGGGTCGTTGTCTTCACTCCCTATGACGAGGGCGTTTGCGCGCGTCCCCGACGCCAGCGTACCGGCAAGGCCTTCCATCGCGATAAACGCGTCGGCGCCCCCGCCGTCCTGCACGAGCGTGATCGACGGGTTATCGTTCTCGTTATTGTTGTCGGTGTCGGCTTCCAGGATGAGCCGCGCGTCGCCCGACGTACCCGCACTCACGTGGAGCAACCCACCAGGATTTGTCGTGCCGATACCAAGCCTCCCGGTTTTGGTCAGCGAGAGAAGGATCGGATTCAGCGCGTAGTTCGAATCCCCTCCGTACATGAAGCGCAGCGCGCCGCCTTTGCCGGTCTCGCGTACGAGGCTCCATTGATCGAGCAGTTTATTGCTCACGATCTCGCCGAGCACCAGTCCGGATCCGTACGTCCCCTGGTCACTGCTGTAAAGGCCCAGATTCGCGTCCTCGGTTTCGAGCACCAGGCCTGGATTCTGGATCGACTCCTTCGAAAGGCCGAGGTTGACGGGCCTGATGTGAACGGGCGCCACGAACGGGCTCGTCTTTTCGTCGCCGAGGCCGATGCGTACGCGTCCCTCAGCATCGACCGAAACGGCGTCGCCGGGTGTACCGTCTGAGGCAGCCAATTGGGTCGGTGTACCGGTGTTTCCCCCGGATGCGGAGATCCGCAGCGCCTCGCCCTGACGTTGAATCGACACATTGCTTCCCGCGACGAGCGCCCCGTCGTCGAGCGATCCCGCCCGCAGGCTGTACGGCACGGCCGTCAGCCGAAGCCGCGGTGAGAGCACGGTGCCGGCATCGCCGAACGCCACTTCCAGAAACAGGGGTTGCTCGAAGGCTACCCCGGCCAGCGGCTCGACGCCCCCGAGCTGCACCGAGAAAACGCCCGCCTCGACGGGTACCCCGGCATGCACCTCGTTCCACAACATGGATCCGTCTGTCTCGGCGTCGAAGAGCCGGAAGTCGAACTCCATATCGCCGTCGAGGGGCGTGCCCTCGGCATCGCTGAGGTAGCCCTGATAGGCGATGATCTCCGGGAACTGGGCGGCGGCGGTTGGCGCCGTGATGGTCCAGAGAACGGTGAGCAAGCCCAACGCACGGATTACGTGCAGTCTGCTCCTTATCTGTCGGCGCTTTGTCATGGTCGAGTCGAGTTACGAATGGATTGTGTGTCTGATTGATCGACCGGTTATTGCCGGTACCATAGCTTTCGGTCGCCGTCGTGGTAGTTGAGCAGGAGGCGGTCGTCTGCCACTTCGAATTGGGCCAGTTGTACCCAAGGACTTCCGTGTTGGCTGACGAGGAGGACATTCCCTTGTGTCCGCCAGGACGCTGTCTCGCCGCCGGCCTCGAATCCTGTATCGATCCCGATGCCCGGAGCGCCGCCCACAGAACGCGAGCCGAGGTCGATCAGCGTCCCGTCCGCCCGAATCTCCATAAGAATCTGTGTCGCCATGCCTCCGGACGGCGTATTCATGATCACCTGGGTGGCCCATACGCCGACGAGTCGCGAGTCGCGAACGACGCCTTCTGGAGCGGGCTGTCCCGTCGCGATGTCGCCGGACTCGGCGTAGTTGCCGGCCGGGGGAGCATCGGCTTCGGCCCGTTTCACGAGGTACGTCGCGGCCTGCGCGAGTACGGGTATTCCCGATGCGTCATAGGGCGTGATCAGGAGGTAGTAGTCGCCGTCTTCGTCAGGTCCGTCGAGCGTGAAATCACCGCGGCCATGCGGACTGGAAAGGGAACCTTCGACAGACACCTCGCCGTCTTCATCGTCGACGACAACCGTTCCCTCCGCCCTGTATTCGAAGTTGCCCGGCAGTATTAGGATGCCCGCAACATCGTCAGCGGTCTGATCGAGCGTCAGGCGCAGCACCCCCTGGGGAGAGGCGACGGTGTACGTTCCACTGAAATCCTGAGCGCGCATCGCGCACGACAGACAGGAGAAGAGCAGTGCCATTCCTGAGAACATGATGGTCGGCCCGGGCATGTTTTTTGTATCTTCCGGGTGATTCGCACCCCGTGATTTGGAGCGAAACCGGCTACCCCGGTGCTCCTACCAGAACAATAGGCAGTACTGCCGCGAAGCGGATCATCACCGCGCTTTTGTATCCACCCGGTAATTGCCTTGGAGATCGAATCCGTGACCGCCCTGCTCCACGCCGCTCGTGACGGCGATGCGCGCGCCTTTGACGAGCTCTACGCCCGCGTTTACAGGGAGCTGCGTCGTCTTGCGCGCGTCGTCCGCGCGGGGCGGGCGGGAGACACGCTCAACACGACGGCCCTCGTGCATGAGGCGTATTTGCATCTCCTACCGTCGGCGGACATCCCGTGGCAGGACAAAGCGCATTTCTTCCGGGTAGCTGCGCGGGCAATGCGTCAGGTGCTCGTGCGGACGGCCAGGAGGCGCATGGCCGAGAAACGCGGGGGAGCCGTGCAACAGGTAACGTTCAATGAGCACCTGCACGGTGCGTCTATACGCCTGGAAGACATCCTGTCGTTGGAGGATGCCCTTCAGCGCCTCGAGGTGCTCGATCCGAGGCAGGCCAGGGTCGTCGAGTGCCGCTACTACGCGGGACTGACCGTTGAGGAGACTGCCGAAGCGCTGAGCATTGGCGCGGCCACCGTGAAGCGAGACTGGCGTGCGTCGCGCGCATTCCTCACACAAGCGCTGCGCGACTGAACCGATTGACCTCATGACTCCCGAACGCTGGAAACACGTGCAGGTGCTCTTCCACGAAGCGCTGGATCAACCGCCTGAGCGACGCACGGTGTTTTTGGATCGTGCATGCGATGGAGACGGCGAGCTCCGCCGGGATGTGGAGGCACTGCTCGCCGCCGACGATAATCCTGCGCCGCTATTCGACGCCCCTCCGGACGCGCTGGCCGCCGAGCCTTTTGAAGATACGCCTGTCGCCGGGCGATCCCTCGGCGCTTATCGACTGCTCGAGGA
>DATKEJ010000451.1:0-7032 GCA_035512315.1 Rhodothermales bacterium
GGCGTCGAGAAGATCGCCGTCGCGAAGCAGCTCCAAGCAACTGCTCAAATCGGCGTGCAGCATCGCGTCGGCCTCACGGTGCGGAACAACCGACCGGACATGCGAATGAGCAACCTCGACGCCGCGACCGGGACGAAGGGGTTTGCGGTAATCCAGCGCCTGAGCCGCCGTGAACAACTCGATGGACAGGATGCACCTCACGTTCTCGAACACCTCTAGCAGTTTCAGCGCGCTGATGCTTCCCATGCTCACATGATCTTCCTGGCCAAGGCTCGTCGGGATTGAATCAACCGACGCCGGATGACACAACACCTTGTTCTCCGACACGAGTGCGGCTGCGGTGTACTGCGGTATCATGAATCCGGAGTTGATTCCGGTATTGGTCATAAGAAGGCGCGGAAGTCCGTCGTGTCCGCCGAGCAACAGGTACGTCCGTCGCTCCGAGATGCTTCCCAACTCGGCGAGCGCGATCGCGGCAAAATCCAGTGCTAGCGCCAGAGGCTGGCCGTGGAAATTTCCGCCGCTCAAGATGTCACCATTCTCGAACACCAGCGGATTATCGGTTACGGAGTTGATCTCCGTCTCGACGACGTCCGACGCGTACCGGAGCGCGTCGCGCGTAGCCCCGTGGACCTGCGGGATACAGCGGAGACAGTATGGGTCCTGCACCTTGCCGCATTCCCGGTGGGATTCGAGAATCTCGGAGGCGTCCAGCAACGCGCGTACGTTCGAGGCTGATTCGCCCTGGCCGGGATGGGGACGAAGCGCCTGGATTCGTTTATCAAAGGGTTTGATACTCCCCTGAAGGCCCTCCAGGCTCATCGCGGAAATGACGTCCGCCAGCTTGCAGAGCGATGTCGTCTTCTCCAGTACCCATGCCCCATAGGCGGACATCAACTGAGTACCGTTGATGAGCGCCAGGCCGTCTTTGGCGCGCAGCTCAATCGGGCGCAGTCCGACCGAAGCCAACCCCTCAGTCGCCGTAATACATTCGCGATCGCCCTCTTGGAGAAAGTGACCTTCGCCAATGAGTGGAAGGGCAAGGTGCGCGAGCGGCGCCAGGTCGCCTGACGCTCCCACGGACCCTTTGCTCGGAATAGCCGACACAAGGTCGTTCTCGGCGAGGTTCAGAAGGGCGTCGAACGTTGTTTCGGAGACTCCTGAATGACCGAGCCCCAGCGCGTGGATTTTGAGTTGCAGCATCAGACGGGCGATGGGGCGGGGGACAAGCGGACCGAGTCCCACCGCGTGGCTGAGGAGCAGGTTTCGCTGCAAGGTGGTAACGTCGTCGTCCGAAATGCGCTGTTGAGCCAGGGCTCCGAAACCGGTGTTGAGCCCGTAGTAAGCATTTCCATCCTTGAGCGCTCGATCGACCACTGCACGCGATTGCGAGATCGAGGATATGTCCCCACGGAGCGCCGCCAGGCTTCGATTCAGATCCTCATACAGGTACTTCAGGCGGATGCGCATTAGTCTGTCCCAGGCTCAGGCGGAGTCCCTTGCTCGACAGGCGCCCCGGTCACCGTCATCCCGGGCTCGACCCGGGATCCAGTCACCGCGGCGCGTCCACCGGTCTCCAAGGGGTTAATCATGGGCAGGTCGACTCCCCGTTGGTGCGCGGTATCGATGGCGTCCTGGTAGCCCGCGTCCGCATGCCGCATGACTCCCGTTCCGGGATCGCAGGTCAGCACCCGATTCAAGCGCAGATCCGCATCCTCCGTGCCGTCGGCGACGCACACCATGCCCGAGTGAATCGAGTAGCCGATGCCGACGCCCCCACCGTGGTGGATCGACACCCAGCTCGCACCTGATACGGCGTTCAGCAGCGCATTCAAAAGTGGCCAATCCGCGATCGCATCGGATCCGTCCATCATGCCTTCGGTTTCCCGATTGGGGGACGCGACGGATCCGGAGTCCAAGTGATCGCGACCGATAACAAGGGGCGCGTGGACTTTTCCCTTCTTCACGAGCCAGTTGAATCGCGCGCCCATTTCGGCGCGCTCGCCGTACTCCAGCCAGCATATGCGGGCGGGCAGGCCCTGGAACTGCACCTTTTCACGCGCCTGGCGAATCCACCGACCGAGCGCCTCCTTGTGCGGAAACGTCGCGAGGACTTCGTCATCGGTCACGGCGATGTCCTTCGGATTACCTGACAGCGCCGCCCAGCGGAAGGGTCCGGAACCAAGGCAGAACAACGGCCGGATGAACTCGGGTACGAAGCCTGGGATGTCGAACGCCTGTTTCATCCCCCGATGATCCGCCACCTGACCCCGAATGTTGTTGCCGTAGTCGAACGTAACGGCCCCGGCCTCCCGCATCTTGAGCATCGTCGAGACGTGGATCTCCAGCGAGTCGAGCACCGCTTCCTCGTAGGTTGTCGGGTCGCCTTCACGCAGTCGCGCTGCCTCGTCGAGCGACAGGCCGGCCGGGATGTATCCCGTTCGCAGATCGTGCGCGGACGTCTGGTCGGTGAGCACATCGGGGATGATTCCGCGATTAAGGAGTTCGGGGAGGATCTCAGCCACGTTCCCGACAAACCCCACGGACAGCGGCTTGCCTTTCTCTTTGGCATCGAGTACCAAATCCAGAGCCTCGTCGAGATCAACTGAAAGGACGTCGCAATACCCGGTGTCGACGCGTCGTTGGATGCGTTCCTGATCCACTTCGATCCCGAGGAAGGCGGCTCCATTCATCGTCGCGGCGAGGGGCTGAGCGCCGCCCATCCCGCCGAGCCCGGCGGTCACGACGAGCTTTCCATTGAGCGTGCCGTCAAAGTATTTCCGCGCGCACGCGGCGAACGTCTCGTACGTACCCTGGAGGATGCCCTGCGTGCCGATGTAGATCCACGAGCCGGCGGTCATCTGGCCGTACATGGTGAGTCCCAGGGCGTCGAGGCGGCGGAATTCGTCCCACGTCGCCCAACGAGGCACCAGGTGCGCGTTGGCAATGAGCACGCGGGGTGCGTACTCGTGCGTTCGGAAGACCCCGACAGGCTTGCCACTTTGAACGAGGAGCGTCTCGTCATTTTCGAGCCGCTGCAGCGTGCCGATAATCGCCTCGAGGCATGCGTGATTGCGGGCCGCCTTTCCGCCGCCTCCGTAGACGATCAACTCGTCCGGTTTCTCGGCCACGTCGGGGTTGAGGTTGTTCAGGAGCATGCGGAGGGCGGCTTCCTGATGCCAGCCTTTGCAGGAAACCTCTGTTCCCATGGGTGCGCTCATCGCCGTTTGCTTGCTCACTGATCGTTTCATTATCGACACATAGATCAGTCAAACGTAGTCCTATCCGGCGACGTCCGCAAGTATCGAAAGCCAAGCGGCTTGCCGACAACGGTTTGTGCTCCGATTACAACCAAACCAGAAGTCTGAGTCGCCCGGAAATGCATACATACATACAAAAAAAGGGGACGCCTCTTCGTCGAGACGTCCCCTGACCGGAATTACCGGATCGGCCTATTTGACGAGGACCATGGTCCTCGATTGCCGGAAATTGCCGTACTCGAGCGTGTAGACGTAGTTGCCGCTGGCCACAGCAACGCCGTTGCTGTCCTGGCCGTCCCACGTCACCGTGTAAGTTCCGGCAGTGCGCAACTCGCCGTTGACGAGAGTCCGGACAAGTCTGCCGCCAACATCGTAAATCTTGACGCTCACCTGCTTATCGATGGGAAGCGTGAAATCGAACGATGTAGAGGGATTGAACGGATTGGGATAGTTCGCGGACAGCTTGTAGTCACTCGGAACTACGATTCGATCCTCGGTTATCGAGACCCCAACTGCTGCACCTGAGAAAATGCGCAGGAAAATCCGATTCTCGTTCACAAGGCACATTGTGCCCTCGATCTTTCCGACGCATTCTGGTCCACGAGTCCTCACATAATTCCCTGCGTCGGCATCCCAGACCTCGTCCCAAACGAAAAGGGAGTCGTCTACGCCTTGCATCGAGACCGCCAATTCCGCCTTGCCGTCGCCGTCTGCATCGCCAAGGAAGGCGAGTTTCGCAACGAATTCAGGTCCTTGGACTCCGTCTTCGTGGTAAACGGTCATGACACCGGCAGAATCGCGACGTATGATGTCGAAGCCCAGCCCATCGCTCGGCATCGCGACATCCGGCAGTCTAAGAGAATAGTTTGCAGGATTTTCCACTTCGTTGGGTACGGCATTATCTCCCGTAGGTCCGATGTAGTCGACAATTCGAATCCACTGCGCGTTTTGGCCATTATCAAACGCGGCGGCAGTGAACGATGGGCCTGATCCAATAAGCTCCGGTAGACCGTCACCATCCACGTCACCCGCCGTGATTCCCAGTGTGGAGAAACCGGAAACGATATCGAGGGCTACGTTGTCGGTTGTGACTTGGAGGATGTCTTCTCCCTCCTCGTAGTTGAGAACCGACAGAGTACCGGTATCTAGATTCGGGCAGAATACTTCGTCGTCGCCGTTCAGGTCGATGTCAACAGCAACGCATCCGAAAAAGGCGACATAGTCAGCGTCCGTTGCGTTCAGGTACGCATTCTCAGCCAACGTGTCAGGCGCCAAATACGTATCGGCACCGGTGACGGTCGCATTCGTGAAATTATAGTTGTTCCATGACTGCATCGCGATGTCCATCATGCCGTCACCATTGAGATCGGCTGCCTGGATACCGTACGGACTACCTCCTCCGCGGAACGTTAGATCGGGATCAAGGGAACGGGCTGTGTAGAGCGCCTCGAAGGTGAGGACCTCGAATGAAGATCCGATATCGCCGAGCACGCCGTTGATATACCATGCGTCGAATGCCGAGGCGGAACCGTTGTTGCCCCAAAGAAGCTCGTCTAATCCATCGCCGTCGACGTCGACCAGGTCCATCTGTTCAGCTCGCCAGCGATCCGGCAGTGCGTCACCCATGTCGAAGATCACCGCGGGTTCGGAGCCGTAGTCGTTGTCTTCACCAGTATGCTCGAACACATAAATGCCAGGGTTGGGCGTTTCGAAGTTTCGGCCGCTGTGGAAAACGATCTCACCGCGACCGTCGCCGTCCATATCGCCCCCGGCAATGGCTCGTATGTTCTCAGTTGTGGGCGTTGCATCAAGAACTGGCGTCGAGTAAACCCACTCCCATACGTCGGCGGACACGTTCTCGATGACGTGAACACGTCCTCCGCCGCTGTAGTCGGCAACAAGTACTTCAATGAGACCATCGCCGTCGAGGTCATGTGGTCCCGAGACATCGCGCGCACCCGAGTGGTCCGAGGAATAAGCGCCGTCCAATTCGCCTGTATAAGGCGGGCTGAATACATACTCGGTCTGAGCGTTTGCCATGCCAACGACGAGTGCTAAAGAGAAGCAAACGAGAGACGTAAAGAGTCGCATATTATTTTGTGGTAGCTGCGTTAGTGAGAAATTGGTGGCATTACCAAAATATAGCCGCCCTACCTGTCATGCAATCTGGGAAAGCGCGGGGCAATTGATTCACGCCGGCCGAGAGGCTATTTTGCAACCCTAAGCGGACCGACCGGATTTGGGTATGCCGGCAAGCACGTTTCGTTAATTCCCCTAAGGCCACCCACGGAGCCCCTCGACACCATGTCGCATCGAGAATATTTGCCTACTGTTGCAACAAAGAGTAAGGAGATTGATGCGAACTGGATAAGAATGCGTTCGGACGCGGGCCGACGTTGTCGCAGACTTCTTGCATTTTTGCCGCTTGAGTATCGGAGTCTTCGAGTCGCGGCGAGGGCTATCTAGGCGAATGAATCAGCTCGGTTGTACCCACTCCTTAGCGTTTTTGCCAATTTATTCGACGCCCGGAGCACAGGGACCCTACCAAGATCTTGCGATGAATCAAACCGCACGTACAGTGTCAAACGGACGAGCCAACACTTTTCGAGGGTGCTGGAGGACAGTACTTCTCTGCAGTCTCATGCTTTTCGCGGTTCCTCTACTATCCGCTGGAGGCTTGTATGCCCAGGGAAAGCTGGCGGGTAGAATCCTCGATGCCGCTACCGGCGAAGCGCTTATAGGCGCGAATGTGTTCGTTGAATCCACACAACAGGGAACGATAACCGACCTCGACGGAAACTACGTGTTGCTCAACCTCCGACCGGGAGAGTATACGGTTGTCTTTTCGTATATCGGATACGCCACAAGGAGGGTAGAAGGTATCCAGATATCCACGGGGAACACGACCCGCTATGACGTGCAGCTGCGTTCGGAAGCAGTGGAGGGGGAAGAGGTAATCGTTCAAGCGGACAGACCCCTCGTGCAGAAAGACCTGACCGCGTCCAAACGCACGGTCCTCTCGGAAGAGATGGCGGTCCTTCCGGTTGAAAGCTTTCTCGGCGTCCTGAGCACGCAGGCTGGCGTGACACAAGGTGCTTCGGGTGAGCTTCACATCCGCGGTGGCCGTAGCAACGAGATTGCTTATCTGGTTGACGGGCTTTCGGTTGGGAATCCCTTTTCCACCAACGGCCTTGCAACCGAGGTTGCTACCAATGCAATCCAGGAGATGACGGTGGTTACCGGGGCGTTCAATGCGGAATATGGGCAGGCGATGTCGGGTATCGTTAACATCGTCACTCGGGAGGGGGGACCGGACTTCAGTGCGTCAGCCAGTGTAACAGTCGGTGATCGTGTCACAAGCAATGATGACATCTGGGGCATCCCGGATGGCGTTGAGGCACGGACGAAGACCCTTGAGGGCAGCTTGGGCGGTCCCATTATCGGGAGCAAGCTCACGTTCTTCGTCTCGGGACGCTGGGACGATAGCGACGGATATGTCTACGGTTTTCGCGAGCACCTGCCAAGCGACTCGGCAAATTTCAACACCGGATACTTTGAGATCCATGGCAGACCCTGGTGGGAATATCAACCGTTCGGGGAACTTGAGGTACCGAACGAGCCCGTCGCCTTGAATCCCTTTTCATCGTTCAATGTTACCGGAAAGCTCTCTTACAGGCCGAACCCCCGTCTCAAGCTAGAGTACACATACTTGCAGGACGGCAGCGACGGTAAAGGAAGTGGGTCGCGCGCTACCGATTTTCTGTACCGATAC
>DATKEJ010000452.1:0-4923 GCA_035512315.1 Rhodothermales bacterium
TGCTGCCTGTTTGCGCTTGTCGCGACGCGAGGACGGCGTCGAGGGTGTCTCCTCGGCCGGTGGCCGGATCGGCGCTTCCTCATCGTCGAGAACCGCCGACGCCGAGAACGGACCTTTGTGGAGCAGTTCCTGACGCTCGCGGTCCATCCCCGTCGTGCGCCGGCGCTTGCCAACATGCTTCTTTCTGTCGACTCGATCCTTATCGTCGTCGTCGACGCGGCGTTTTCGGGTAGCGTGTGTCGATACCGGCGCCGGCATCGGTTCTTCGACACCCATTCCGGGACGTCCGCCGGCACCGGGTCGTCCACCTGGACCGGGTCGTCCACCCGGACCGGGTCGTTCACCGGCGGCGGGTCGAGGCTCAGGAGCTCCGGGGCGTCCGCCAGGACCCGGGCGTGCGGCGGCGGGGCGCTGGCGACGCTGGTCACCGTAGTCGGGACGGGGGGCATCGATGCCGCGAGCGCGTGGACCGGTGGGCCCCTTCCTTTTCTGGAGTCGCTCGGGGGCGCGTGGCGCCTCCTTTGGCTTTCCGGCGGCGGCGATTCCCTGCTTCTTCTTTTCCTCGTCGGCGGCCTTTTTCGCGGCGGCAGCCTTCGCAGCGGCTTCGCGCTCCTCGGCTTCCCGGAGCTTCGCCTCCTCGGCGAGCCTTGCCTGCTCGACCGCTTCAGCCTCTGCAGCTTCGACGAACTCCCGGATCACCGGGCCCTGAGAGGTTTCGGCTGGAGCTTCCTCCTCTTCGGGCTTGACCTTGCGCTCCCGCTTGGGGGGTTTGACGATTGGCCGCGGAGGCTTGACGAGCCGGGCTTTCCTCTCGCGCTCCTTCTTCTCTTCGTCGACCCGCTCGTCGCGCATGATGACGGCGCGAGGCCGGCGCTGTGCGACTTTTTTTCCAGACAGGATCGCCACGATCACGTTGTGATCGATCGAAGCATTCTCATCCTCAACCTGCACTCCGAGGGACTGCAGCTTGAAAATGAGATCCTTCGATGGGATCCCCATCTGACCCGCGAGCTCTTTGACTCGGACATTCGCCATTCCGTCGTTACTCCTTAGCTGTTGCTCCGCTCGGTACCTGCTTGCCAGCGTCTTCTGCCTCTTCAGACTCTTCGTCCGCGGGCTCTTCATCATCTTCGCTGGCTATGGCCTCTGATGCGTCGGCCTCTTCCTGTTCATCTTCATCTTCGTCCTCGTCGAGCTCATCGGACGGTGAGGCCGAGGCGATCAGCGCCTCATCCTCTTCGGATTCTTCTTCGTCTTCGTCGTCGTACTCTTCGTCGTACTCCTCGTCGGAATCTTCATCCGCGTCCTCGTCCGACATGTCCGGCATCTCCTCTTCGATTGCCGCGATGTCGAATTCTTCGGCGGCCTGGATGATGCGAGCCGCCGTGTCAACGTCGATTCCCTCGATGTTCGAGAGGTCCTCGGGAGATGCATTCAGAATCGAGTCCAGGTCGTCGTAGCCGGCGTCCTCGAGCATGTCGGCCAGTTCCTCGTCGAGATCATCGATATCGTGAACGTTGGTACTGGCGCGTGCTTCGGCCATCGCGTTCTGAAGCATCTGGCTCAACGCGTCGGCAACCTCGCCCTTGACCTCGTCCTCGGACTTGATGTCGATACGGGCGCCGATCAGCTCGGCCGCGAGCCGGACGTTGAGACCACGCTTTCCGATCGCGAGCGAGAGCTGGTCGTCGTCGACGATGACGTCGAGCTGTGGCCGGTGCTCGTCCTCGAGCGAGGTGACGCTGACGCGGGTGATCCTTGCCGGTGCCAGTGCGTTCTGTGCGTACACGACGAGGTCTTCGTCCCACGGAATGATGTCGATCTTCTCGCCGCGCAGCTCACGAATGATGGACTGGACGCGAGATCCCTTCATGCCTACGCAGGCACCGACCGGGTCGACGTCACGCTCGCGTGAAGCGACCGCGATCTTGGCGCGCTCGCCAGGCTCGCGGACCGCATCCTTGATCAGTACGGTACCGTCGTAAATCTCGGGGACTTCCATCTCGAACAGACGGATGAGAAGAATCGGGTCGGTCCGGGAGAGGATGACCTGCGGGCCCTTCGGCTGGGTGTGGACGTCGACGATGACCGCACGGATCCGGTCGCCCTGCGAGTAGCGCTCGGCGCGGGACTGCTGGCTGCGCGGGATCGCGCCCTCGGTACGGCCGTTGAGGTCGATGATCATGTCGCCCCGCTCGAAGCGTTTGACGTATCCGTTGACGATCGTTCCGACCTGATCCTTGAACTCGCGGTAGACCTTCTCGCGCTCGGCCTCACGCACCTTCTGGTAGAGCACCTGTTTCGCACTCTGCGCCGCGATGCGTCCGAGCTCCGCCGGAGGCTTGGTCAGGGGAATGCGGACGTTGTCACCGGTCTCGGCATCCTTGTCGATCTTGCGCGCCTCGTACTGGCGGATCTCGGTCAGCGGATCCGCGACGACGTCGACGACCGCCTTGATGATGTAGTCGAGTCGGATCGTTCCGCCCGCCTCGGCGGCGGGATCGAGCTCCCGCGCGTCCTCGAGCGTGAGCTGTGCAAGCGGATCCTCGATCTCCTCGTGTTCCGCTACGACGTGCTTGACGACGTAGATCTCGACCGTGCCGCCCTCGTCGCGGTTCAGCACCGTCTGGATCGGCTCCCGCGTCTTGTAGTACTTCCTGGCGGCCGTGGCGAGGGCGTCCTCGAGCGCGGAAATGACTTTTTCCACGTCGATCGCCTTCTCCTGGGCGAGAGCTCTGATCAGATTCTCGTTGAACATAAGTTTTCGACTCCTGCGCTGACGAATGCCTAAAACTCGGGCTCGAGCCGGGCCTCACGGATGTTGCTCAGCTCGATCTCGTACGTTTTTCCTTTTTTTGATTTCGGGTCGAGAACGACAATCTTCTCCCCGTCGAAGCTCTCGAGTGTTCCGATGATGACGTTATTGCCCCCGACCGCCTCGGCGGTCTTGACCCGGGCCAGGCTACCGAGAAAGCGCTGGTAGTCGGACGGTTTGTAGAAGCGCCGGTCGAGACCCGGGGATGAAACCTGGAGCTCGTAGGAACCAGGGATCGCGTCGAGCACGTCGAGCATGGGGTTCAACTGCTTCGAGATCAACTCGCAGTCCTGGATCGTCACACCGCCCGGTTCACGGTCGATGTCGACGCGAAGCATGCGCGTTTTCCCCGTTCCACGATATTCGACGTGGACGAGCTCGAGCCCTTCTGCTTCGACGACCTTCCTGATCTCTTCCTCCAGCCCCTGAGGCGGTTCCATACGGTCCAAACTCCTGTTTCAGACAACAAAAAAAGCGGCCCGAACGGCCGCTTTCGGATGCTGCTCGAAAGCTTCCCCAGCATGCTAGCACGCCGGGCACACACCTACAACAGAGGCACCGCGCGAGCGATTCCATGCCCGGGTTGGGCCGCCCGAGGGCGGCCCAACGTCAAATCATTGCATGAAAAGAAGTTCTCAGTCTCCAGCAGGATGCCTGACGGCGCGACCCGTCTGGTTCACCTTGCCATAGACCTCAGTATAGTCGAACTCGACGGGGTAGACGGCTTCGAGGGTCGTCGGATCGTCGGTCGCATTGTCCAGGACCGAGCCATAGGCGAAGAAGCCCGGTGCCCCGCTCGCGATGAACGGGTCTTCATCATCAGGCTGGGTCGGGACGACTCCCAACGCCGGCTGCTGGACGATCACGTAGCCGTCGCCGGTGAATCCGGAGAAAAGCTGCCCGACGTTGCGCTGCGTGTGCCCCACCGGGCCGAGCGTGACCTGCTGAGTCGCGCCGAACTGCGTTCCGTCGGCTCTGAACAGACTGACATTCAGCGTGGTGGTCGAGAACTCGCTGGCGTTGGTAAAGCCGAGGTTGGAACGGTACTGCGCGCTCTGCTTGATTCCGGTGATCCAGACCCGGTCGAGACTACGGTCGGCGACCGCGCTCGAAACGTAGCTGTACCACGGAAGACCGGAGAAGAGCTGACCGAAGGTGCAGGCGGCCGCTTCGCCGCAGATGTCGGGATCGGTGGACTCGGCGTACACCCGGCCCTCGACCACGATCGGCAGACAGTCGGTATCGTCACTGTCGCAGGCCGTGCAGTCCCCGCCGACGCGGCAGGAGTAAAGGATCATCTGGCCGAATCCGTTCCGTCCGAAGATCGCGTCGATGGCATCCTCTATGAAGAGCGACTCGCCGGCATTGAGCGTCCCAACACGCTCGACCGCTCCGGGCTCGAGACCGGCGCGGGCGTCTCCGGCGCCTTCGAGAAGAGCGGCGTCGACCGTGACCGCGCTGTTGCTGACGTTGGTGATCACGATGTCGGTCTTGAAGAACGCCTGACCCTGAAGTCTACCCGCGGCGGGCAGATAGACGACGTCGGCCGCGCGGAAGTTGCTGGCGAACACGGGAACTGAAACCAGCACGATGCTCAGTGCAATCAATACTTTCAGACTACTTTTCATGGATTATGTTCCTTCCTCCGGATAGTCGGATGCCTAGAGAGCTTGAAGCGAAACGGTTTTCTGCGAGCATTGTACCTGAAGATCGGAGCCGATACTGTGACACAAATTACAACTTTCTCCTCCGGGGAGCACCTTCCCCGTCTGGTGATACGGGTCCTGCACAAAACATGTCCATTCCAGAGTCAGACATTCTGAAACGTTTCGTGGTCGCGGGAACCGATGACGGTCAGAGGATCGATCACCTCATCGACGAGCATGTTCCCGAGATCAGCCGGAGCGCAGCGGCTCGACTGATTCGGGCCGGTCATGTCACGGTCGCCGGACTTCCCGTTCTGAAACCCTCCCACAAGTGTGACGGGGGTGCGCTGATCGAGGTTCGCCTTCCTGCAGCGGAATCTTCCGGCGTCGCGCCGCAGGATCTCCCCGTCAGGATCGTCTACCAGGATGACGACATCGCGGTGATCGACAAGGATGCGGGAA
>DATKEJ010000453.1:0-4036 GCA_035512315.1 Rhodothermales bacterium
GGGCGCGCGCCTCCGGAGCCGACAGCCTGACGCAGGAGTTGTTCACGACACGGAACGCGATGGGCTTTGCGGTGGAGATGATCTCGGAAGACAGCATGACCGTCACTCATCCCTTCCGCGGAACGATGATGGTGAACGTCGACGGTGATGGGCGGCTGGTCCGCCTCGACGCGTCTCGAACCACGAGAAAGCTGACGGTTGACCGCGTTAACGACGTCGACGTCGCGGCCGTCGCGAAACGGTTCGCCGCACTGGATTCCATGGGACGCACGTTTGGCCCTCTCTCAGGGCGAGGCGAAGCCGCGGCACAGATAGACGGTGCTTCGATCCGTATCGACTACGGCCAACCGTCGAAGCGGGGACGGGAGATCTGGGGATCGCTGGTGACGTGGGGTACGCTCTGGCGGACGGGCGCGAACCGGGCCACGCATCTTGAAACGGATATCGCGCTCAAGCTCGGCGGACTCGACGTTCCGCCCGGAACGTATACCCTGTATACGATTCCCGAGGAAGACGGGGGCACGCTGATCGTGAACAAGCAGACGGGCCAGGGTGGCACGACCTACAACCAGGACATGGATCTCGGCCGCGTGCAGATGCAGCGCTCGAAGCTCGATGAAACGGTGGAGGACTTCACCATCTCCGTAGAAGACACGGACGAAGGAGGCGTGCTGGCGCTGGATTGGGACCGCGGCCGATTCTTCGTGCCGTTTACCGTTGAACCATAGGTCTGAGCACGGAATCGTGGGGATTTCACGGATCCTCTGAGGCATCCGAAAAAAGTGAGTTCGGGCACTACTCGTGATCCTACGCATGCTTCTGTTCGCCGTCGTCACGATCGCCGTATTCGGCAATCACGCGGCGGCGCAGCCCTTTCATCCGGAGTACAATCCCGTCTTCGACGATCGCGTGATTCCGTCGATCTTCATCGACATCGACCCGGCTTTCCTCGAATCGATCATGACGTATGTCGAACGCGACGACGAGTACCCGGCTCGCTTCGTATTCGACAACGGCTCGATACGCGATACCGTGGCGAACGTGGGTTTCCGTCTGCGCGGCGCCACCGCTCGGCACCCTCCCAAGAAGTCATTCAAGGTGTCGTTCAACACCTTCGAAAGAGGCGCGAAGTTCTACGGCCTCGAGAAGCTCAACGTCAACAGCGAGCACAATGACCCCTCGCTCATCCGAAGCAAGCTCGGCTGGGACCTGTTCGGGGGGCTCGCCGTGCCGGCCACGAGGGCGAATCACGTCAGGCTGTACGTCAACGGCCAGTACTACGGGCTCTACATGAACGTCGAGCATATCGACGAGCAGTTCCTGAAGTCGCGTTTCGGAAATGACGACGGCAATCTGTACAAATGCCTGTATCCGGCCGACCTCGCCTTTCGCGGACCGGATGCCGCCGCATACCGGCCCACCGGATCTGATCGCAAACCCTACGATCTGACGCAAGGCGCATCGGACGAGGAAGGCTACGCAGACCTCGCCCATTTCATCGACGTCCTCAACAATACGCCCGACGGATCCTTCAGGGAGGCTATCGAGGCGATCTTCGACGTCAACGGCTACATCCGAACGATGGCGGCAGACGTCGTCCTCGGGAACTGGGACAATTACTGGTACCTGAAGAGCAACTACTATCTTTACAACAACCCGGAAACCGGCCTCTTCCACTTCATTCCCTACGACATCGACAATACGTTCGGCGTCGATTTCGTCCAGGAGGATTGGGGGCGGCGCAACATCTATGACTGGGGCCATCCTTCCGAACCTCGACCTCTCGCCGAGAGAATCCTGAGCGTACCCGAATACCGGGATCGCTACACGTTCTACGTTCGATCGTTGTTCGAAGGAGCGGCCAGGCCCGTGTCCATGACGCGACATGCCGACGAAATCCGCTCGATGATCGAGGAGGCGGCCGAGTCCGACCCGTTTCACCGGCTCCAGTGGGGATGGGGGCCGGATTCATTCGAGCGCTCCTATTCGGAGGCGATCGGCGGGCATGTCGAGTACGGCCTGTATTCCTTCATGACGACCCGCGCAAGCACGGCCCTCGCGCAGCTCGAAGACGTCGACGTCGTACCGATCCTCTCCGGTCTCCGACACGAGCCGGAGCGCCCGTCCCCCACGGATGCCGTTCGATTCCTCCTCCTGGTCGAGGACGAGCAGGAGCTCTACTCGGTAGACCTTCACTACCGGATCGATGGCGGCCCGGTCCAGACGGTTCCCATGCTCGATGACGGGCTCAGCGGCGACCTCGCGGCCGGAGACGGGTATTTCGGGGGGATGGTGCCGTCCCTGCACGGTGGCCGCGAGGTGACCTATCGCATCGCGGCGACGGATGCGGCGGGGCAGACGGGGAGCACGGCGGAATTCCTCCTGGAAGTCGGCTACGACGGGCCCCGGCTCTTCATCAATGAGATCATGGCCGACAACGAAACGACCCTGGCGGACCCGTTCGGTGAATTTGACGACTGGATCGAGATCTACAATGCGGAAGATTCATCCGTCTCGCTGGCAGGCTATACGCTCACGGATAATTTCGACAATCCGACGAAGTGGGCGTTCTCCGACGCCGTGATCCCCGCAGGCGGGTACCTGATCGTGTGGACCGACGATCAGGTCGAGCAGGGGCCGCTGCATGCATCGTTTGCGCTCAGTCGCGACGGTGAGGAGATCGGTCTCTACGATCCCGACGGCGCTCCCGTCAGCACATTTTCTTTCGGGGAGCAGGGGGAGGATGTTTCCTACGGCCTCGATCCAGACGGAAGTGAGGCACCCGGCGTCCTGAGCCGGGCTACTCCCGGTACCTCGAATAACGGGACCGCAACCGGGACCGAACCCGGATCACCATTCCCCGGCTTCACGGTTCGCGCCTTTCCGAATCCATTTTCAACAACCTTGACGGTCGAGATAGAATTGTCCGGTGGAGGATTCATGACCGCCGATCTTTTCGACGTGCTCGGCCGCCGGATTCGCCGCCTCGAAAACGACGCCTATCCCGCCGGCCTCGTTACCCTGACCTGGGACGGCCGCGGCGAGGACGGCACACTCCTCAGCAACGGTGTCTATCTGCTGCGCATAGGCTCGGTCGACGGACTACGAAAAGGTTCGTATCCTGTTGTGCTTGCCCGATGACCCTGCAGGGGCACTCTCACATGTGCTCCGCAAGCTCCGCCCAGCGCTCGAGGTCCTCGTTTAACCGCCGTTCGATTCCCTCCAATTCAGTTGCCAGCCGAGCAACCTCCACGAAATCGGCAGGAGACTCCGCCAGCCTGGCCTCCACCTCCTCTTTGCGGATTTCAGCGCGGGCAATGCGCTGCTCCACCTCCTGCAGCTCTCGCTGCTCTTTGAACGAGAGCTTTCGAGAAGTCGATTTCGAGGTTGCCGCCGCCGGCTTCGGAGTCTTTCGCGCATCAAAGCGGGCAGACTCGGCCTCCGTTTCGCGCACCGGCTTGACGGCCTCATTTCGGGCAAGCTCCGCGGATTCCCTCTCCTGCAGCTCCAGGTAGGCGCTGTAGTTGCCGGGGATCTTTCGAACGGAACCGTCTCCCTCCAGCCGAAACACGTGCTCCACCGTGCGGTCGAGGAAATAGCGGTCGTGTGAGACGACGATGAGACAGCCGGGGAACGTGTCGAGATAGGCCTCCAGCGCCACCAGGGTCGGAATGTCGAGATCGTTGGTGGGCTCATCCAACAGGAGGATATTGGGCGCTCCCATCAGGATGCGCGCGAGATACAGGCGGCGCTTTTCACCTCCCGAGAGGAGTCCCACACGAGTGTACTGCTGGGCCGGCGGAAAGAGGAATCGGTCCAGGAGCTGGCTCGCCGAAATGACGGATCCGTCGGCGGTTACCACGTTCTCGGCCACGTCCTTCACGTAATCGATCAGCCGCTTCTCGTCCTCGAGTGCGCGGCTCTCCTGGTCGTAGTAGCCGATCACCGTCGTTGGGCCTCGTTCAATCGTCCCGCTGTCCGACGCCAGCCGTCCGGCGATCATCTCGAGCAGCGTCGTCTTCCCGCTCCCGTTCGG
>DATKEJ010000454.1:0-13110 GCA_035512315.1 Rhodothermales bacterium
GTCGCGCGCTCGATCGCAGCCGAAGACGGGGTGGATCTGAAAACGACGCTCCTCGACGGGAAGGCATTCGAGAAGATTCTTCAGTACATCCGCCGGGAGAAGCCGTGGCTGCTTGTCATCGGACGAATCGGCGTACACAGCGACGAGGAAATGGATATCGGCAGCAATACCGAGAATCTCTTGCGTATGGTTCCGTGCAACGTGCTGCTTTCGAGCCGGCGCTACACGCCTCCAGTCGACATGCAGGCCCAGGAGTCGATTACGTGGACCGAACCGGCGCTGAAGATCCTGGACCGGGCGCCCGATTTCGCGCGGGGCATCGCCCGGACGACGATTCATCGATGGGCTCTGGAGCGCGGACACTCCGTCATTACGACAGGAATTGTCGAAGACGCTATGTCGACGCTCCTGCCGAAATCTGCCATGCAGCGTATGGGCATCATCGCCGAGAACGTCGCAAAGGACGAAGTCGAAGCGATGGCGTCCGTGACGTACGTTTGCAAGACGTGCGGATACGTGGCGAGGGACTTCGAGCCCGCCGTTTGTGGGGTCTGCGGCGCGCCCCCTGAAGCGTTCGAGAAGCTGGATAAGCGGGCCCTTGAACGTCTCGTCCCGCTGGAAGGTGACATCGTCGAGGAGGAAACATTCGATAACGTGAAACTGAAGTGGACCGAGGAGGCGCGCAAACTGATCTACTCGGTGCCCGATGGGTATCAGCGCCGTCGGTCTAAGGCCCAGATTGAAAAGAAGGCCCGAACGCATCGCATCCCGACCATCACCCTCGAAATGGTCCGGGAAGTGTTGGGTGAGACGGTTAAAGACACCGGAGCGCTGGAAGAACGTGGCACGCTCAACCAAACCGCCGTGGACAGCAAGGGGAGCATGAAAGACCAGCCGGAGCTAACGAAGGACGGGGACTACTGGTGGACGGCCGAAGCCGTTGAGCGGATTCAGCGGGTTCCCGAAGGGTTCATGCGGAACTCCACCAAGAAACGGGTCGAGAAATGTGCCGCCGGCCGGGGTACGGACGTGATCAACCTCGACATCACCGAGGAAGGAATCGCAGAAGGCCGGAAGGCTATGGAAGAGATGATTCGGAAACAAGATGAAGGAGGAAGGAGGAAGGAGGAAGGATGAAGATGGCAGATGGCAAATGGCAAATGGCAGATGGAATATGGTGAGACGCCCGAGGGGCGAAGTCCGGAGTCCCGACCGGTTGGAGTCACATCGGAGGAATGACTGCCGCGGAGCCGACCGGTGCTTTAGGCCCTGGAACTTGGCACTTGGAACGTGGAACCTGGAACGTTAGATGAAACGCTACGGTGACCTTATCGGCGACGGGGGCTCCAACGTTTTGGAGCAGGTCCAGGCGCAGGCCAGGCGTTTGGAGGGTCGCCTGGCGGACGTGTCGAGCATCGTTGCGGTGATGTCGGGCAAGGGCGGAGTCGGGAAGAGCGTGCTGACAGTGTGTATCGCCGACGCCCTTGCGTTGGCGGGCCGGAAGGTGGGGATCGTGGATGCAGATATCAACGGGGCATCGGTGGTCAGGATGACCGGCGTCGGTGATCAGAAGGTCGTGTACGTTCCTTCCGGAGCCGTCCCCGCGACAAGCCGGCTGGGCGTCAAGGTTATGGGAATCGACCTGTTCGTGGACGACAAGACGACGCCGGTTCTGTGGAAAGCGCCGACCCAGAAGGATGGATTTACGTGGCGCGGGATGATGGAGATGTCTGCCGTGCGTGAGTTTATCTCCGATACCGACTGGGGCTCGCTCGATACGTTGCTCGTCGACCTTCCGCCCGGGAGCTCCAGCCTTCCGAATCTAGTCGACGTCCTTCCCAAGTTCTCGGGCGCGGTGATCGTGACGCTACCGTCGGGGGTATCGAGGCTCATCGTCGAGCGATCAGCGAAAATGGCCCGTGACGTCGTACAGGCACCGGTCCTGGGCCTGATAGAAAACTGCTCTTACCACGTATGTCCTCACTGCGGCGAAGCGGAGGCCCTCTATCCAGACGGCGACGCAGAACCGCTTGCTGAAGAACATGGCATTCCTTTTCTCGGAAGAATTCCCTTTGATCCGTGGATGGCGCAATCGTCTGACCGGGGCGTGAGCTACATGCAGATGCACCGAGATCGACCCGCGGCAGACGCCATCGATCGGATTTCGAAGGCGATCGATGCCGCCTCGACGTCGTTGTCTCAAGCTTTAAACTAACGCCATGAAATTCCTCTGTGTCTCGTGTGACCGACAAATGAAGCTGACCGAGACGCTCGGTCCGGACGAAGACGCCATCTCGGCGATCTTTTCGTGCCCCGAATGCGGGCATCAGGTCGCGATGCTTACGAACAGCATGGAGACCCAGCTGGTCAAATCCCTCGACGTCAAGATTGGCCGCGGTGCTGAGCTCCGAGGGCCTATGTCCGTCGTCCGGACTTCTCTTTTAGATGCACCGGAGACCGTGTCAGAAGGATCTGCCGGCGGGAAGTGCCCTTTCACCGGAGCGGTGAAAGAGGCTTTCGCCGCTGGGGAGGATGTCGTCTGGACCGAGGCTGCCCGTGAGCGTCTGGAACGGATACCGGAGTTCGTTCGACCGATGGTCAAACGCGGGATTGAACAGCACGCGCGTGATCAGGGAATCGCCAGAATCACCGAAGAGGTGATGGCGGACGTAAGAACCACGCTTGGGATGTGAGTCCCATTGGCGTAGCTTGCCGCATGATCTTCATCAAGATAATCGTCATCTGGCTGCACGTTGTGGGAGTCGCCACGTGGATCGGATCGCTCCTGGGCGTGACGCTGTTTCAAATCAGGGACATTCGACGAGCCCGCTTCGGCCAGGATGGGCCTGACGGCGCTCTCGAGCGACTGTGGACGTTGTTCCGGCTGGTCGGCTGGCACTCGGTAGCGTTGATCGTCATTACCGGCATTTTCAACATCGTGAACGTCGTGCTCACCCGTGCCGGCTCGTTCCCGCCCGCCATGATGCACATCATTGGGGCGAAGCTGATCCTCCTTGCGATAGTGGTTGCGATACAACTCGGGCCGGTGCGCCAGGCAAACAGGGCGACAGTCAACGACGGGAAAGCCGGCAAGGGTATGGCATGGTCGATCGTCAGCCTCGGCCTCGCCGTACTGGCCGCCCTGATGGGAGTTGGGCTGCGGGCGTACTGATTATTCGAGCGGTCAGCGATCACCGTCGTCGTGGGTCGTCACCCCTTCTCCGTCATTCCGGCGAACGCCGGGATCCAGGGTTACGTCTCCTCTGGGTCCCGGATCGAGTCCGGGATGACCCCTCCGAGCTCGATCAACGCCGGCACCGTAGGGAGGTTGGTTCTCGCTCGTTCGGGGCAGGCTCACGGCAGGGCCCGCAGGGGTGTTTCCCGATTAGCGTTTCCAGCCTGGACGATGGTTATCGGGAGCCGCCAGCCGCCAGATGTCCGCTGACTTGTCTACGATTGCGTCCATCTCGAGACCTTCAGGATCGATTTCCTCCAACACCCGGCCGGCATGGGCAATGATGCTCTGCCAGAAATCGCCGCGTGGAAACGTCGTTTCTTCAGCGCGCCGTTTCGGAAGCATTTCGAGTCGCAGTTCGAGGAATCGATGAAACTGCTCCAGAAGCGCGATTTCCGAGGTCGAAAACTGGGCCTCGAAGTCCCGAACTGACGAAGCGCTACGGTCTCCTTTGAGCCCGTCACGGTATCGAAGTCCGGGTACGAACAGTTCATCTATCCACAGGTTGCACAACCGATCGGCGATCTCCTCGGGTTCAGCTGAGCCCACGAGTCGTTCGGTCGCCTCCGTGGAAGCCAGCAGCTTGAGAAAGAGGAGCACCCGTTGCCTATGGTCTACTACTGAGTCACTCACTTCGCGGGTGCTGTTTTTGACTGGACGAACTCGTCTGCCTCGCCCGTCACGGGCCGAAGAACGGCTCCATATCTTGGGTCGAGGGTGGATGTGAAGCACAACATATCCACAAACAAGAATGTACGGACGAAACGATCGCGGCGGGCGAACTCGTACTCGGTGTCGAGCGACCAAAGTCTTAACTGGTCTGTGATCCGTCACAGAACTCCGAGACGTTGCCCTGCAGTGCTGATCGGCGTATTATGGAGTTGGATTTGATACTCACCAGACTCGGGAGGTCCAGCCATGTCGTTTCTAGCCCGAATCAAGCGTCTATTCTCGTCATCGGCCGGCGAAGTAAAGGAAGCGGCTAAGGAGGCCGCCCACGAAGTCAAGGAAACCTTCGACGAGGTTGCCGACAAGGTCGAAGACGTTGCCGGGAAGGCCTTCCACAAGGCCAAAGAAGTCGCCGAAGACGTGAAAGAATCGGCCGACCCGTACATCGCTAAGACACGGGAAGGCGCCGCCGACGCCTTCGAGAAAACGAAGCAAGCCGCCGAGGACCCATTTGACAAGGCCGATCCCCTCGTCGACAAGGCAAAGCTCGGATTCGCTAGCGCCGCCGACGCGACGGCTCGGAAAGCCGACGAACTGGCGGATCGTTTGCGCGAACGCCGGGAGGAGCCACCCCACGCAGCTGCCGAACCAGGGGAGTCCGAAACTCCATCGGCCGAGCCACCAGAAGGTGCGGCAGAGGACGATGCAGACGACCGTCCACCGACCGCTTGACGTGCACCCGGAGACCCGAGTGACCACGCAACACGTGCCGCCGCATAACGTGACCTCATTCTGATTTCTGCTTTCTGATCTCTGCTTTCTGCTTTCTGATTTCTGCTTTGATGGAGTGGTTGTGGCCCGTCTTCAAGTCCTACATCGAGCGCGATCTAGCTCGAAAGGGCCTTGAAGACCCGAGTGAAGAGGAACTCGCTGAGGCGCTTTTCGCCACCGTAGGCGCCTGCGCGGTCACGATTCTCGTTCAGGAGCCGTGGCAGAACTCCGTTCGATTCAAGGCGCTGGCGAGAATGCCGGTAGCCGAGGCAACCGATCTTCTCGCCGATCCGATGAAGTATCTCGCAGAACGCTACGGAGGAGGGAAGTTCAAACTCAACTTTCACGAAGGATGGCATTTCGTGGCGACGCAGAACTTCAAACCCGACGGTCCACCTCGCTGGACGGATCTCCCGGAGATTGAATTAGACACATAGTTGCAGAGTAGTGGTGCGGGCTTTGTTTTTTTGCTATCATTTCACGAGATTTTTCGGCATCTGATCGGCGGGCTTCCCATGGGCCGTATTCATAAGGCCCGCTCCGGAAAGGAACGATCAAGTCTGTATCTTGTACCCACTCTGCCACGGAATTCGAAACTCATTCATGGAGGCGCCTCGGGTGTCTCCTTAACACGATACTAGAGGAAATTCTATGCGTTTGAACAAATTGAGCTTGTTGGTTGCGGCCTGTAGTCTCATAGCGTCGACGGGCTGTGGAGGGGGGAGTGAATCAGGCGGTAGTGAACCGGCTGCGTCCTCTGATCGGGCGGCGGATTCCCCGGCTGCAGCGATGGAGCCGCTGGGTACGGCATCCATCAGCGGTAGTATCACGTTCAGTGGAGAAGCACCTGAGCGTAAACTGGTACGGCAGGACCCGGAGTGCTCCGCTCTCAACCCCGAGCCGGTTCAAACCGAAGCTGTCATAGTAAATGGTAACGGTACGCTCAAGAACGTCTTTGTCTACGTCAAGGAGGGAGTTGAGGGCCACACGTTCCCGACGCCGTCTGAGCCGGTCGTGTTCGACCAGCACGGATGTATGTACACGCCGCACGTTTTCGGAGTTCAGACGGGCCAGACCATCAAGATCCTGAACTCGGATCCGCTGCTCCACAACATCCACGCGCTCCCGGAGGCCAACCGTGCCTTCAACTTCGGGATGCCGAAGCAGGGTGACGAGCGCGAGCGGTCTTTCGCCACACCGGAAGTGATGGTGAAGATCAAGTGCGACGTGCACCCGTGGATGGGCGCCTGGGCCGGTGTACTCGACCATCCCTACTTCTCCGTCTCTGGAGACGAGGGTAGCTTCTCGATCGACGGGCTTCCGGCCGGAACGTACACCGTCGAGGCATGGCATGAGGAGTACGGCACCCAGACGATGAGCGTGACGGTCGGTGACGGCGAAGCGGCAACGGCTAGCTTTACATACGGTGCATCGACCTGATGCGCCGGAAGGACAGTTGGAGATAACACCCATGGCGGCGGGCACGCGCGGACCTGAGGGACCGGGCGTGTCCGTCGTCTCTTTTTCTTCGTAATTGCACCACAAACGCAGAGCGACAAATGACTGAGAGTGTACATGCCGGCAACGGGCATGGAGGGCACCACGAACTCTCCTTCTGGCGCAAGTACATCTTCTCGACCGACCACAAGGTCATCGGGTTGCAGTACGGTATCACGGCGCTGCTTTTCCTGTTCTTCGGCTTCTCTCTCGTGATGCTGATGCGCTGGCAGCTTGCCTACCCTGGTGAGGCGCTTCCGTTCATCGGATCGCTCTTCGGTGACGAGCGGATGCCTGACGGAGTCATGCTTCCCGAGTTCTACAACCAGCTTGGGGCCATGCACGGCACCATCATGGTGTTCCTGGGCATCGTACCCCTGGCGGTCGGTGCGTTTGGGAACTACATCGTGCCCCTCCAGATCGGAGCTCCCGACATGGCGTTCCCTAAGCTGAACATGGCCAGCTACTGGTTCTACTTCGCGGGCGGCGTCGTGATGCTCTCCAGCTTTTTCGTGCCAGCCGGCGCGGCCAAAGCAGGGTGGACGTCTTATCCGCCACTCGCCGACATCGAGACCATGGGGCAAACGATGTGGCTCTTCGGCATGGTGCTGCTCATTACGTCGTCCCTCCTCGGAGCCATAAACTTTTTGACCACCATTATCCAACTGCGCGCGCCCGGCCTGTCGTTCATGCGCATGACGTTCTTCGTGTGGGCGCAGTTTGTCACATCCTTCCTGCTACTGCTGGCGTTCCCGCCGCTCGAAGCCGCCGGCGTTTTGCAGCTTATGGATCGGCTCGCCGGGACCAGTTTCTTCCTACCGAGCGGGCTTGTAGTCAGCGGCGAGGTGATGGACGTGGCTGGTGGCGGAAGCCCCCTGCTGTGGCAGCACCTGTTCTGGTTCCTGGCGCACCCCGAGGTCTACGTGCTCATCTTGCCGGCGATGGGTATCGTCGCCGAGATCATCGCGAACAATACACGGCGGCCGCTTTGGGGCTACAAGACGATGGTGTACTCGCTGATATTTCTCGGCTTCATGTCGTTCATCGTCTGGGCGCATCACATGTTCATCACGGGGATGGGCACCGCCATCAGCGCCTTCTTCCAGATAACGACGATGATCATCTCGGTCCCGTCGGTCATCATTCTCTCCGGCCTGTTTCTGTCGCTCTACGGAGGCTCGATTCGATTCACGACACCCATGTTGTTCGCGCTTGGGTTTCTCCCGATGTTCGGCATCGGGGGTCTGACGGGTCTCCCGCTGGGGCTCGCGGCGACCGACATTCATCTGCACGACACGTACTATGTGATCGGCCACTTCCACTATGTCGTGGCGCCCGGGACCATTATCGCGCTGTTTGCGGGGATCTATTACTGGTTCCCAAAGATGACGGGCCGAACGTTGAATGACACGCTCGGGAAAATCCATTTCTGGGGGACCATCATCTTCATGAACGGCATTTTCATGCCAATGTTTTTTCAAGGTTTAGCAGGTGTCTCGCGAAGGCTGTATGACGGGGGGCAAATTTATGAGTTCGCTGCGCCTGTCATCCAGTACAACGAGTTCATGTCGATCTCGTCGTGGCTCCTCGCCCTGGCGCAGATTCCGTTCATTATCAACGTGTTTCTCAGCTGGAAGCGGGGACGGCAGGTGAACGACAACCCCTGGGAGGCGACGACGCTGGAATGGTCGGCCGCACCCTCGCCACCGATCGCTCACGGCAACTTCGCAGCGATTCCAAAGGTCGTAAGGGGGCCGTACGAGTACAGTCCGCCCGAAGCGCCCGATAGCTATCTGCCGCAGAATGAAGGGCCGCCCATCCAACCCAAAGTTCAAGTGGAGGCCTGACCAATGGATATTCCCTACACCGTAACGCCGAGGGCCGACACGGGCGTCTTCAACGCCAAGCTCGGCGTGTGGCTCTTCCTCGCATCCGAGGTCATGCTGTTTGGCGGTCTGTTCTCGGCATACGTCTTCCTTCGTCTCGGCGTGGATGACTGGCCCGGAGTTCTGGACGGCACCGCGTACGATCGAGCGTCCGACATCCTCAACGTTCCCCTGGCCACGCTGAACACCATGGTCCTCATCGCGTCGTCGGTCACCATGGTTATGGCGTGGGCGTCGTTGATGATGAACCGGTTTGACCGGTACAAACTGTACATGGGGCTCACCATTCTGGCGGGCTTGATTTTCCTCGTAATAAAGTATTTCGAGTACAGTGCGAAGCTGAGTCACGGACTGACGCCGTCAGACAGCAACTTCCTGGCAATCTACTTTACCTTGACGGGCCTTCACGGTCTTCACGTGATCGGCGGGCTCATCGTCAACGGATATTTCTGGGGGCCGGGTTCAAAGATGTGGAAGACGAATCCGGCTCAGTTTACCAATCGGATCGAGATCGCCGGCCTGTACTGGCACTTTGTCGATCTTGTCTGGATATTCTTGTTTCCAACGATCTACCTGATTTGACGGAGGGTATTCGTGTCTGACGCTGCTCATGCCGACATCAAGAAGCACGTTCGCGTGTACATCACAGTATTCGCCGCACTCGCGGTGCTGACGGTCGTTACCGTAGCTGTGGCGTATCTGCATCTGGCGTTCGTGCCGGCGCTTATCCTGGCTTTGATGATCGCATCCGTCAAAGGGGCTCTGGTAGCCGCATATTTCATGCACCTCGTCTCGGAGAAGAAGGTCATTTACTGGATTCTGATCCTCACGGTCGTCTTCTTCGCTGTGATGTTCATCATTTTCCCTGCCGCGCACGCTGATCAGGCCGGCAGCATGTAATGTCACTCAAGAGCTTCCATATTTTCTTCATCGTCGTTTCGATCCTCACGACGCTCGGGTTCGGACTGTGGACGGTTGTACGATCATCTCAGGGAGACACATCGGCCAACTTTTGGCTCGGCGTCATCTCGCTGCTCGCGGGCGTCTTCCTGATCTGGTACGGCTTTCGGTTCTTCAAGAAGCTCAATCAGCTTGGATGAGGGGAGATGGAAGATGGCAAATGGCAAATGGCAAATGGCAGATGGAACAGGATCATTCGCACGAACCACGCAGGGGCATGAGCCGAATCTCTAAATACTGGTGTACCGCACTCGCGCTGATCCTTCTGTTGCCGAACGTGGCGTGGGCCTGCGAGCATTGTTTCGGTGCATCGGTTGACAACGCGACGACGCGGGGCATCGCCCTCGCGATGGCGGCCCTGCTTGGATTCACGGGCCTGGTTGCCACGGGCGTGCTGTCGTTCTTCCGGAAGATGTGCCTGCGGGCAAGGGCGTTGGAAGCCGGCGATCTGGCCGTGAGCGAATACGGCAAGCTCGTTGATAGTAGCGACACGGCGGACTCGAACTTATTTCCCCACACATGAAAGAGTTGCTCGATATCTCGTCGTTTCTAGGATTGCCGGAACAGGCATCCGCTCACGCCTGGGAGCTCGACTACTGGACGGGCCTCATCCACTGGTTGATGCTTGTGCTCGCGGTGGGCTGGGGAGCGTTCTTCATCTACACGATGGTTCGCTTTCGTGCATCGAAGAATCCCAGGGCGAATTACGCCGGGACGAAAGGGAAGCTCGCCAAATACCAGGAAGGCGGGGTCATACTTGCGGAAGTTCTCCTTCTTGGCCTTTTCGCCATTCCGAACTGGGCGGTGTGGAGAAACGCTCCGGAGATGGCGCAGAATCCGATTCACGTGAACGTCGTAGGCGAGCAGTTCGCGTGGAATTTCCACTATCCGGGCGCAGACGGAGTGTTTGGGAAAAGGGACGTCAATCTCGTCGACACGCAGACGAATCCGCTCGGAATTGACCGGTCGGACCCGGCGGCCGCTGACGACCTCGTCATGCTGAACGAGATGCATTTGCCGGTAGATCGCGACATCGTCCTGCATATTTCCTCAAAAGACGTGATCCATAGTTTCTCCATGAATGCTCACAGGGTGAAGCAGGATGCCATCCCCGGTCTCATCATTCCGGTGAGCTTCGTGCCGACCCAAACGGGCCGATTTGAGATCAGTTGCGCGCAGCTTTGCGGATTGAGTCACTATCGAATGAAGGCATGGGTAACCATCGAGACTGGAGCCGAGTACGAGCAGTGGCTAATCGACGCCGCAGAGGAGGCGGCGCTGTACGCATCGTAAGCTGGCTTGGATCACACGTGATGCGGCGGATCGATCGGCCTCATCTCTCCGGTGGCGAGCTTCTCCTGATACTCGCGCCATGTCACGTGCGGGATGCTGGAGGGAACCTCGTGCATCGTGATGCATTCGGTGACCGGGCAGACGAGGCTGCAGAGATTGCACCCCACGCACGTATCCTGATTGATCTCGTATCGGTTCGCATAGTTGTCGCCCGAACCTGGAAGGACTCGTTTCCGGCCGCTCCAGAAAATGTCGTGGGCGCCGCCGTTGGATGCGTGAGCGGCAAACTCCTCAACCGGGACTGGAATTCGATTGATCGACTGGTGCGCCCCATCCTCGCACGCGATGTAGCACAGACCGCAGTTAATGCACTTTGACTGGTCGATCTCGGCAACGATCTTGAATCCGAGGTCCAGATCCGCCCACTCGCCGACACTCTTTGCCGATAGACCGACAAAGTCCGCCGGGGACTCGTAGCCTCTCTCGCCCATCCAGCGCAGCATCCCGTCTGCAAGATGTTCGACAATTCGGAAGCCGTAATGCATCACCGCCGTGCAGACTTGGACGTTCGATGCTCCGAGCAGCATGAATTCGACGCCGTCCTGCCATGCCTGGACGCCGCCGATTCCTGAAATTGGAAGGTTGATATCAGGATCCGTGGCGACCTGCTGTACCATGTTCAGCGCGATCGGTTTAACGGCCGGTCCGCAATATCCGCCGTGGGATCCTCGTCCGGCGACGCTCGGTTTCGGCTCCAGTGTGTCCAGATCGACGCCTATGATGGAGTTGATCGTGTTAATCAGGGAGAGCGCGTCGGCCCCGCCACGGGCCGCGGCGCGCCCGATGTATCGGATATCGGTAACGTTGGGCGTCAGCTTTACCAGGACCGGCGTTTCAGCGACCTCCTTGACCCATTCTGTGACCTGACGGGCATACTCGGGAACCTGACCGACCGCGGATCCCATGCCGCGCTCGCTCATGCCATGCGGGCAGCCGAAATTCAGCTCCAGTCCGTCGCATCCCGTCTCCTCGACGCGGTTAACAAGATCGTGCCAGGAGTCGCGGGTCGTTTCGGCCATCAGTGAAACGACGAGCGCTCTGTCGGGAAACTCGGCCTTGACCTCTCTGATCTCCCTGAGGTTCACGTCCAGGGTGCGATCCGTGATCAGCTCGATGTTGTTGAGCCCGACCAGCTTTCTTCCGTCGTAGTCGATGCCGCCATAGCGGGAGTAGACGTTCACGATGGGTTCGTGTCCGAGCGTTTTCCAGACGGCGCCGCCCCACCCGGCCTCGAATGCTCGGAGCACCTGATACGAGGAGTTCGTCGGCGGCCCTGACGCCAACCAGAAAGGGTTGGGACTCTTGATGCCGCGAAAAGTCGTTTCTAGCGTCATGGCCTTGTGAGGTATTCGTGTATTCCGGCAGCCGCGATCTTACCCTCTTGCACCGCGTCCACGATCTCCGCCCCGCGACTGATGCAGTCTCCGCCTGCGAACAAACCCTCGACCGACGTGCGCCCGGTTACCGGGTCGACCTGAATCCTGCCCTTCGTGTCGGCAATGTGTTCGTACTCCTGGAGAAGATGTAGAAGCGGTACTTGTCCAAGCGCCTTGATCGCCATGTCACACGGAAACTCGACGTGGGGCTCCGGAGCGGAATCGCTGCCGCCGTCATCCATCTGCCTGAAACGGACCCCAGAAAGCTTGCCGTCAGTTTCCAGGAACTGCTCTGGCGCCAGATGCCACGCAAACCGAATCTGATCGTCCTTCGCGAGCTCATACTCATACCTGAAGGCCGACATTTCGAATTCGGACCGCCTATAGGCAATTGTGACCGACTCTGCGCCGAGTCTAGCCGCCTCCGTCGCAGCGTCGATGGCCGTGTTGCCCGCTCCTATAACGACCACATTTCGCCCGACACGACATTCGGACAGAGGACCCGTGTGGGTTTGAAATATGAAGTCCAGGGCTTCGACGACTCCTGTCAGATCTTCGCCGGGGATCTCGAGTCGGGCAGTCGAACCCAGTCCGACGGCGAGGCACACCGCGTCGTACTCGTCCTGCAGGCGCCTGAGAGTGCTCGAGCTGACAGGCGAGTCGAGACGTAGATCGAGTCCGATTGCGAGCAGGTATTCAACCTCGGAGAGTGCGAACTCGGTCGAGATCTTGTAGGCTGCGATTCCGAGCGTGTTCAAGCCACCCGGAACGCTTTTCGCTTCGAAGACGGTCACGGCGTGGCCTCTTTTTCGCAGTTCGTGCGCGCACGTGAGGCCCGCGGGCCCCGCTCCGACAATGGCGACTCGCTTGCCGGTATCGGGGGCCGCACTAAAAAACTGGAGGCCCATGTCGGCGACATAGTCCGTCGCATAGCGCTGAAGGCGGCCGATCTGAACAGGATCCTTCAAGAGGGTGCGGTCCACGCACGCACCTTCGCACAGTACCTCCGTCGGGCAGGCCCTGGCACACGATCCGCCAAAGATGTTCGCCGCGAGTATGGTCTCGCCGGCGCCGGCAGGATTGTCATGAAGAATCTGGCGGATGAACCTTGGTACGTCGATATGCGTCGGACAGGCGCGCGTACACGGAGCGTCGTAACAGTAGAGGCAGCGCGCAGATTCGGCGACTGCCTCATCCCTGGAGTAGGGAGGGTGCAGGTCCGCAAAGTTTGCGGCCAGTTCTTCGGGAGATAGTGGTGTCTTCTGATGCACGTGGCCTTTTGGTGTACGGCTCCGGCGCTCAGCTCATCCAGTTCGAGCGGTGAGTGTCAGACCATTTTGTGGTAATCTTTTTGGTCCGCGTC
>DATKEJ010000455.1:0-6081 GCA_035512315.1 Rhodothermales bacterium
TTCCGCTGGTCGTTGCTGAAGATTGTGGCGGGCTGCTACGCCGCAGTCGCGGCACTGTCGTTCTTTGCACCGTCCGAGACAATGGGAATCGCCTTCGATGCGGGCGGTGTCACGACGTCCGTGATCACCGTGCCGCTGGTCACCGCGCTCGGTATCGGTCTTGCTTCTTCCCTGTCTGGTAGGAACGCGATGACGGATGGGTTCGGAATGATCGTGATCATCATCGTCATTCCGATGATCTTCCTCCTCGGATTCGCGACGGTGCTTGCATGGACCTGATATTCGAGTTGGTGCGCACTTTCGTCTCGACCGCAGGAAGCGTGTTGCCTGTGATCCTGTTCATGCTGTTCTTCTATCTCGTGTCGCTTAAGCAGAAGCTTGTGCATCCAGTTAGGGTCACATTCGGGTTCGTCATCGTCGTGGTCGGGCTCTCGCTGTTGCTGCTCGGGCTCGATAAGGCACTGTTCCCGGTCGGACGCCTGATGGTGAGCCAACTCACGGCTGAGGTTGGGATACCGGAGGCGCAATCGCCGCAACACTGGTCGAGCTATTACTTGGTATACGCGTTCGCCTTCTGTATAACTCTGGGAGCCTGCTTGGCGGAACCGGCCCTGCGTGCGATTAGTCTCAAAGTCAATGAGATGTCAGGTGGCGCCATTCGGGCCGGCGGTCTGCGCATCGTCGCAGCGCTTGGAGTCGCCTTGGGGGTGACGCTCGGATGTATCAGAATAATCGCCGGGATACCTCTGCATTGGTGCATCATCACGGTCTTTGCGCTCATTTTGCTGCAAACGCTATTCGCTCCACGGGCTATCATTCCCTTGGCGTACGATACGGGGGGAGTCAGCACGACAGCCGTCACCGTACCGGTCGTAACCGCGCTCGGGCTCGCATTGGGGGAGCAGCTGCCGGGACGCAACGCACTAGCCGACGGCTTCGGCTTGATTGCGTTGGCTTGCCTGCTCCCCGCGGTGACCGTGCTCGCTTACGCTCAACTCTCATGGTTGGTCGAGAAGCGTCTGGCTCGAAACGCTATCGGCAAGGAGGAGTGATATGCATTTCAAACTGCTCGTCGCGTTCGTAGATGAGCGCAAAACGGATGCCGTCATGTCAGCTGCCCGGGATAGCGGCGCAACCGGTTGCACCGTCATCCACCATGCACGCGGTGAGGGGCTCAAGAAGCACACGAGTTTCCTCGGAATGTCGCTCTCCGCACAGCGCGACGTTCTGTTGATGCTCGTGGAAGAGCACTTGAGCCGCCGCATTCTCGAGCACATTCGCGACGTGGGGGAATTCGAGCGCAAGCCTGGCACAGGCATTGCCGTTCAAATCGATGTGGAGGACGCTGTCGGCGTCATGCGTCAGGCCGAGGAGCTAGTTGACGTCGTGGAGGAGGAGCTGTGAGAAAAGATGTGACCGTTCGAGAGATCATGCGCAACAACGTCGCCTTTGTAGACGGTCGCACCGACGTCATGGAAGCGATGCGCATCATGAAACGCGTGGGCGCGACGAGCCTAATCGTCCAGAAGCATAATGAGGACGACGAGTATGGCATGGTTCTTTTCTCAGACATCGCGAAGGAAGTCATCGCGAAAGACCGCGCGCCCGAGCGCGTCAACGTCTACGAGATCATGGCCAAACCAGTCATCTCGGTTCGGCCCCAGATGAGTATTCGCTATTGCGCCCGGCTGTTTGAACGTTGCGGCATCAGTCATGCGCCCGTGATAGACGGTGACGAAGTCATTGGCATCGTGAGCTATTACTTGCTTGTGCTCGGTGCATTGGATTTGTAGGTTACTGGCAGCCGTAAGCACATGATCAGCCCTGCAGCGTGACGGGAGTCTCGAACCCTGATGGCGGCCGATCAGGGAGCCACCCTCTCGCTCGACGGCTTTCGCCGGACTGGGTACTAGCGTTCTTGAAACGCCTATCCGGTTAGGTGGCCGGAGTCGCAATTGCCTTCAGCAGCGACTCCTGCACCAGATCGTCGGCATCGCTGTGTTGCGGCAGAGTGCAGATGTGGACATCGAACTCGTCGATCACTTCCGCTCCGTTCAATACAGGGTATGCGCCCGGCAAAGTTGAATTAATCCTGGAATGGCGCACGAGCGTAGCAGCGCATGCAAGAGGGCGGGCCGGCGCTCCACTTAGGTCGGGTTGCTGATGGTCACCGGGGTCTTCATGATGACCTCCTGGTGCGGGTAGGGAACCCGAATATCGTTGTCCCTGAAAGCGTCCCAGACCGCTTGTAACACCTGACCGCGGACGTTGGTGAGGCCGTTCTGCGGGTCGCGTATCCAAAAGCGCAGTAGGTATTCGAGCGAGTAGTCGCCGAAGGCCGTCAGCCAGCACACCGGCATCTGCACCCGGACCACGCGCGGTACGGATGCCGCTGCCTCGATGGCTATCGCGGCGACTTGCTGCGGATCGGCGTCATACGACGAGCGGATCGGCACGTCCAGTCGAACGAGGTCGTCGGAGTAGGACCAGTTGATGACCTGATGCGTGACGAAATCCTCGTTCGGAATCAGATACTCCCGGCCGTCGCGGGTGACGACCGACACGAAACGCGCTCTGAGCTCTCGTATCCAGCCGAACGTCTCGCCAAGCGATATGGTGTCTCCCGGCTTAATCGACCGATCGAGCAGAATGACGATGCCGGAGAACAGGTTAGACATCAGCTTCTGCAGCCCGAAGCCGATGCCGACACCGATGGCGCCTGACAGCACCGTGAGCAGGGTCAAGTCGACCCCGAGCGCGGAGAGCGCGATCAGGCTCGCCAGAGCGAGCAGCGTCACCCGCAGTACCTTGCCCACCAGCATGCGCAGATTCGGGGTCAGCTCGCGCGATGCCCGCAAGCGCCGATCCAGGAAATTGCCGATGATGAACGCGAGCCATAGCGCGATGCCGATCAGCAGGAAAGCCCGCAGGAGATCCAGCAGCGTGATCCGGTATTCTGCGCCGATGCCGAACCCGATACGGTCCAGGGCCACCTCAATCTCGGTCGTGATGCCGAGTATGGTGGCGGCTACGTAAGCCCAGCCAATGAAGGCGAAGGTGCGGCCGACGGTCCGGCTGCGTATCACTTGGGAAACGATGGATATCACGAGCCAGGCTAGCGCCAGAAGCAACGCGGTTCCCAATAGCTGCCCGTCCATCGGGCCGAGGCTCTGGATCAGGGCATACGCCGTCGTCAGCAACGCGACGTAGAAGATCCATACCAACCGCCGCAGAAGGATGACGACCAAGCGAAGTAGGCCCGGCATCTTGCGGATCCGCCGGGCCTTTGCCCTGGCCTTCGGCTCCGCCCACCACGTTAGCAGCCGGGCCAGCGCGAACAGCGCGACGATGATGACCGCCTCAACGAGGATCGCGGGCCGGTTCAGCCAATCCAGAAGGACCTCGCCGTACTGGTCTGCCGTCGTTAGTAGTTCTTCCATGTGCCCCTCGGGGTTGTGCCGATACTACCGCAATCCGTCCTGCTCATTTGCCGAAGGAGACAGGTACGATCACCGGCTACCTGGCGCCGCGTATACCGTAGTAAACAGAGCCGAACCGAGATCGGGCGGGCGACGAGCATCAAGACAAGCCCGATCGCGAGTCGCAGGAAGAAGATAAATAGCTCGGAACGCGTGACAAGGAACCCCAGAACGAAGAGCATGATCATCTGGCAACGCCACGTCGCAGCGTCGTGGAGCGTCGAGACGTTGACGAAAGCCCGTGCCGGCCTGTTGTCGACGACCAAGCGTGCGAGAAAAGAGTGCGAGAAAACCAAGGATGGGCAGTGTGATCAACCATCCAGCGTGACGGGAGTCACGAACCCGGGCGGTTTGATCGCCAACACTGAGCAATCGATCTGCTCGGGAATGGTCTCCGCCGTGTTGCCGATAATTAAACCCGGAATGCCCGTGCGCGCTACCGTGCCCATGACGATGCAATCGACGGCCAGTCGTTTGGCCAAGGCGGGGATCTCCTTGCGCGCAGCCCCTTTGAGCAAATGAATTTGTGGTTGTAGGTAATCCAGAGCGTCCCGATCAGCAGTGGATGTAATCTTGAGATCGCTTATGCATGCATCGAGAAGGTGCTGCTGTTGCCGCCGCTCCTGCTCGATGTCGTTATGCAACGCTTCCCGTGCGATACCCGAGGAGAAGACGAGATCGCTTGCCAATTCACTGATCGACTCCCAAGTATGAACAACATGGAGCCCCGCCGATTCCGAGATCGCCAACGAAGCTGCCATTTCCAGTATCTGGACGTTCAGCCGTTGGCGCGTCTCCAATTCTCTCGGCGGGTACACATCATCGACATCGACGGCGGCGAGGATACGTCGGTAGGTCGCGGGTGCTTGGGGTTTGACGAACCAAATGGGGCAAGGACACTTCCGCAATAGGTGCATATCGTCCCCGGAGAAAAGGCGGTCCAGCCAATTCGGTGACTCGGGGCACTTGATCACCAGATCATGCCCGTTGCGCAATACCTCTCGAATTACCTCGAGAAATGGAGTGCCCATCAATACTCTGTGCTCAACATCGAGTCTTTGACGGTAGGGCTCAAGCAGGGACACGATCCGCGCTTCGCGTTGGCGAACCATAGCCCCCTGCAGGTTGCCGGAGATCGCGCCACCATCCTGCATGCGGGCACGGGCCGCCGATACGCCCTGGATCACGTCGATGACCGTCAAGCGGGTCTGATGGCTCTCGGCCAACGTGACCGCACGCTCCAGAGCCGACTTCCCAAGCTCTCCAGTCTCCACTACGCACAAGATACTTTCGAATCGCTTCATAACTCATCCGTTGTGACCGTTCCCGCCCACATCCGCCTCACGCGTTCCCTTGAACTGCGCCGTTTCCCGGAGGCTGTATGCTCTCAAAGCATAGAGCCTCCGGAAAAGCCGAGCCGACCACCGCTGCGACGCGTAGGCCAACGCATAGCCGAGTTCGCCGCCCTCCTGGAGCCCGGTGTCTCCGGCGCACAATGGCTCGGGATGCCGCCCGGGAATGAGAACTGCTGGAACAGCCGCGCCATTCCATCCTCATCTTGGAACACTTCATCATACAGGTCGCTGTAGGACCCTTCGAGCCAGGTACATGCGACCCACGCTGGCCCATCGTGACCCGGGCCGGTTACATAGATCATGTCGAGATCGCGTTCGACGACGCACCGGTTGAGATGAACATAGATGGTGTTCAGACCGGGCGTGGCGCCCCAATGGCCGAGTAACCGCGGCATTACATGCTCGATCTTTAGGGATTCGCGGGAGCAGCGGATTCGCCATCAGGTAGATGTGCCCCACCGATAAGTAGTTGGCAGCTGACGCCAGGTCAGTGCTTGAAGGCTGCGCCACGAAGGGTTTCGTCAACAAGATCAACGGAGCTTTGGCCGTGGCAGCCAGTGCACAGCGCCGAATCGCTCCGACTACGTCTGATAGTCGACCGTTGCCCCCGGCGCGTTCGTCTTGACGCTCTTGATCCCATTATCGCGTCCTGACTCGGACTCGTACATCTCCGAGGTTCCGATAACCTGCTTGTTTGCAGCCAGCAGGTTGAACATGAACTTGCCGTTCTTCGATGTCTTCTTCTCGTAGCTCGCGTCACTGGGAGCGTTCTTCTTCACTGACTCAATACCGCTCTCGGCACTCGCCTTGACCTTGTAACCTTCGCTCGCGAGAATCTTCTCGCCGTTCCCGGCTTTCAGTCGGAAGCGAAATTCCCCACCGGCGTCTTTGTACAGCTCGAACTTCCCGGCCATCGTCGCTTGCTCCCCTTGTTGTTGTCAGGATCACCCCAAAGGATAACGCCACTGCAAGGTGATCGCTACGATTGGTCTTTAGTCATCGTCCACTCCGGCCAGGTTGAATCGGGCCACGATCGGCAGATGATCGCTGACCGTGTCGAAAAACACCTCGTTGCTCGCGGCTTCAGCCCTGACGTCGATCACCTCCGCTGACCCGATCTGTTCCGCCGTCGCGTCGCTGTCGTTGACGATAAGGTGGTCGTAGAGATTCTGGGTTCTTTCGCCGCTACCGTTCAGCGTCGAGCCGGTACCAACGGTCGGAATCTCGCGCCCGATCGCCTCCGCGAG
>DATKEJ010000456.1:0-11021 GCA_035512315.1 Rhodothermales bacterium
GGTCACCTCGGGCGGAAGAGCGGAAGAGGCTTCTACGACTATTCCTAAGCCAATCAGCAGCGTCATGCAGTCATCATTTTCAGACAAGCAGGTCCGAGCATTCGCCGAATGGCTCAACCAGCCGCTGACTCCAGGCGCAGAGCGAGCCCTCAACCGGTGGCTTTCGGAAGACCCCTCCAATCAGGAAATCTGGGAGTCGTGGAAGCGAATCAACGCGCGTGCGAAGCGCCTCCAAGTCGTTCCGGGCGATGTGAATGCCGACTGGGCGCTGCTCAAGGAGGAGCTCGGTTTCGTCTCCACCGGCAAGCACCGGAAGCGAACACACTCCGCGAGCCATAAGAGGGAATTCTACAAACAGCCCGGTGTGGTCGCCATCACCTCGATGATCGTCTACGCGCTCTTTCTGTACCTCCTCCATACGATTCGAGAAATGGCCGGATTCTGACGGACGTTCACTTCCCGCTTCGCTCGACGTCATTGTATCGATCGTAGGCATCGATGATGTCTCGAACGAGCTGGTGCCTCACCACGTCCTCCTTTCCGAGGTATTCGAAGGCGATGCCGTCGAGCCCCTCGAGAATGTTCCGGGCCTCGACAAGCCCGCTCGTCTCGTGCCGGATCAGATCGGTTTGTGTGATGTCGCCCGTCACGATGGCACGGCTGTTCACTCCGAGACGTGTGAGAAACATCTTCATTTGCGTCGTCGTCGCGTTCTGCGCTTCGTCGAGAATCACGTAGGCATTGTTCAGCGTTCTGCCACGCATGTAGGCCAGCGGCACGATCTCGATCATGTTCTGCGCCAGATGGTCTGCAAGCCGGTCGCGCGGAAGCATGTCCATCAGCGCATCATAGAGTGGTCGCAAGTACGGATCGATCTTTTCCTTCAGGTCGCCTGGAAGGAAGCCGAGACTTTCCCCCGCTTCTACGGCCGGTCTCGACAGGACGATTCGCTTGACGCGACGCGCCTTCAAGGCCGTTACCGCAAGAGCGACCGCCGTGTAGGTCTTCCCCGTGCCGGCCGGACCGATCGCAAACACGATGTCGTTCTGCTCCGCCGCGGCCACGAGACGACGCTGCCCCGGGGTCCGCGCTCTGACCGCCTCGCCGGTCGTCGTGAAAAGGATTATGTCGTCCGAGTCCGGAAGCCTCGCCGGGCGATCGAGCGCGACGAGGTTGAGAATCGTATCGACGTCGTTCTCGGTGAGGTTTGAGTTCCGGCTCAAAACGAGCGATAACTCGTCGATGATGCGCTCGATCTGCTTTATGTCGTTCTCGTCGCCGCGCAAAATGATGCGATTGCCTCGCGCGACAAGCGTTGTGCTCGAAAACGCCGCTTCGATTTTCTTCAGATACTGATCATTGAAACCGAACAGGAGAACGGGTTCGGCGTTGTCGATTGTCAGGACCTTCTCTGCCAAGTAGTTCTATTTTGAGGGATCTAACCCGCGATCTGGCGCCGGAGCCCCTCTCCACGCCGGACCGCTCATTTTCAACTGGATTACCGATGAGCCGGGGCCTTGTTCTCGAATTTACCAAAATGCACGGTGCCGGAAACGACTTCATCGTAATCGACAACCGGTTCTTTTATCTCAATCTAAAGGAACTTGCCGACATCGCCGCGAAGTATTGTCCGCGCCAGTTCGGGATCGGCGCCGATGGTGTTCTTGCCCTCGACGAGCCCCTCTCCGAGGGAGACCATTTCCACATGACGTACTTCAACGCCGACGGCTCGCCTGGGGAAATGTGCGGCAACGGCGCCCGCTGCCTTGCAAGATTCGCCTTCGAAGCAGGCTTCAGCGAACAACCCCTGCGATTCAGCACCACGTCGGGAAATCTTGAAGGCTACGTGGATCCCAGTGATCCACGGCGAGTCCGCATCGTTCTGCCACCACCGTCAGCGATAAAGTCTGAATTTACAAAACTTTTCGTGGATGGCCGTACGCTGGCATTCTCTTATGTCCAGGCAGGAGTGCCCCACGCCGTGAACTTCGGTGGAAATGTCGACGACAACCCGGTGGACGAGTGGGGAGCCTTCGTTCGTCACCACGCCGCTTTCCTGCCCACAAATGGTGCGAATGTCGATTTCGTGGAGGTGACGAGGCGCGGTCCCGAGCCCAGATTGAGGGTGAGGTGCTACGAGCGCGGAGTGGAGGCTGAGACGCTGGCGTGCGGAACGGGCGCCGTTGCTTCCTTTGCCGCAGCCGTTGAACTGGGACTGATCGAAGACGAGGAGTCCGTCATCGAAATGCGTGGAGGCGAGCTGCGGGTCGGGTACACGACCGACCGCGCCTCGGTTTTTCTCGAAGGTCCGGCCGTCGTGGTCTATCGAGGGACGGTAGTGCTGTAACTAGAACCTGTACCGGAAATCAGACACGTCGGCCGCCTCTCGTAGCTCGGCGAGCCATCGCGTCGTCATTCGCTGTTTCTTGCGATTCATCAGCTCGTTCTGCAGGGAGGCCCTCTGCGCGGCGGTCATCGTCGAGGGATCAGCCTCGTACAATCGTGTCACTGTCAGGATGTATGCAGCGTTCGCTCCCTCGATTACGGGCGACGTCACCCCCTCACCGAGGCCTAGCGCCGCGCCGACAAACTTCGGCTCGCGTCCCATTCCCGGCACGAGCGTGTTGTTTTGCGTAACGGCGCTGGCGGTTCTGCGAATCGTGCTCGCCGCCTCGGCTATCGCCTCGAGATCGTCCTTGCCCTGTGCGGCCGCGCGAAGCCTTTCGACCTGAATCTGCTTCTTCTTCTCGAGGCGAGCCTGCGGTTCGAGCTCCGCTCTGACTTCCTCGAACGATCGATACCCGCTGGGCGTGATCTCCGACACGTGGAGCACAACGAAGTCATCATTCAGCTCAATGACTTCACTGATATCCCCCACTTTGGCCGACGTCAGGAATTTCTTGATATCCTGACTCGAACCAAGCCCCGGAATCACGTCCATTTCCTCCTGCACCTGCACCGTCTCGAGCGTCAGGTCGTCGTGCTTCGCTACCTCAGCGGCGAAATCGCCCGACTCCTGAGCGAAATACCCGAGGTCTGCGGCACCGTCTTCCGCGTTGCCAATCGTGTCAAGTGAGGGACGGATCGTCAGCACCAGATCAGCGAATTGGAACTCCTTGTCGACCTTGGCCAACACTTCGATCAGGTGATACCCGAACTGCGTTTCGATCGGTCCGACCAGCTGTCCGACGTGAGCTTCAAAGGCGGCCTTCTCAAAAGGTTCGACCATGCGACCGGGTCCAAACCAGCCGAGGTCACCTCCATTGGCTCCGCTTCCGGGATCATCGGAGAACTCCATCGCCAGCGCGGCGAAATCGGCGCCCTGAGCGAGTCTGGTCTTCAAATCGTTCGCCTCCTCCATTGCAGCTTCCCTTGTCGCCGCGTCATCAGTCGCCGCCGACGAAATCAGAATGTGACGGGCATGGACCGACTGATCCTCAGCCGGTCGGACATCTCCAATCTTGGCAAGGTGAACTTGATTTCGCACGATGATCGGCCCGACAACGCGTCCGGGTTCAATGCTGTCGACGACCGCAGCGGCCAGTTCGGGATCCAGCTCGTCTGCGCTGAAATATGAATTGGTATAGCTCTTCTCACTCCCATTCAGCACGAGATAGAGAGAATCGTCTTCCGCCTCCGTGAAGCCGCTGCGCATGCGACTCATCTCCTGCAAAACGGCGGCCGTGTCGGTCGCTGAGGCCGTTTTTGAGTACCGAACGTAGTCCACCGCAATCGTCCTGTCTCGGTGATAGTCGTCGCGATGCTCATTGTAGAATGCTCCGAGCTCGCGCTCCGTAACGGAGATCGAGTCATCCGGGATTTCAGCGTACCGCAGCGCCACGTACTGGGCGTCGGCCTTTCGATTCCGCTTGACGTACTCCGCGTTGACCTCCTGAACCGACACCCTGACCGTTGCTTCGATGAGCTTGTCGAATTTCTCGGCACGACGCTTCGTGCGGAGGTACTCCTCGACGCGAATCCAGTCTTCACGCACCTCGGGATTGTCGATCAGGCTGCGAAGGAGATCACGATCCACCTGTCCGTTACCGTCGCCGAACTGCTGTCGGATGAGGGGATCCGGGTTGTCGCCGAGCACCATTTCGACGACTTCGGCGTCGGAAACGACGACCCCGAGCCGTTCCATCTCCCGGCGACGAAGGATGTCGTCTACCATCGCGTCGAAAATCTGGTCCCTGTACAGGTCAAAGAGCTGCGGCGGCATGCTTTCGCCGGTCTGGAGCTCATATTGCTGTCGCTGGGATTCAATCGCACGCGTGTACTCCTGATAAGAGATGGGCTCGCCGTCCACCGAGGCGATATGCTCGAAGCGGGCCTGCGTCTGCGTCTCGAAGACTCCTGAATCCTGCAGCACCCAGATCCCTCCGAAGGCGATGACAAGAATCCATAAGACGATCGGCGTGTTCTCACGCATCCGATTCATGATGCCCATAGCAGCTGCCTCGAGTCCGGTGTCTGTCGAATAATCTTAGGTAGAAGACCGCATTTCCGCGGGCTGGCGAACGAGTTTGTATGACGTATTAATACCGCTTCCGGCAGGGCGGGTTCGTGAACATTCTGGGGAATGTTCGAGGTTCGGGGTTCGAGGTTCGGGGTTGGTCCTTCGAACTTCGAACGTCGAACTTCGAACAAAAGAAAGAGGCCCGCCTTCCGACGAGCCTCCTTAGAACTAAACCTGACCGCCAGTTACGCGAAACCCGGAACCTCGAACTCGGAACCTGGAACCCCTCCGAGCTCAATCAACGCCGGCAGCCGCACGGATGTCGGTTCTCGCTCGTTCGGGGCAGGCTCGCGGCAAGGCCGCAGGGGCGTTTAGCGTTTCTCGTTTAGCGTTCAGCGTTTTCAAGCCTGCTCAATATGAACCGTCTGGCGATCGTTGCGTCCGCGAGTAAATCTCACCACGCCCTGGACTTTGGCGAAGAGCGTGTGGTCCCGGCCTATGCCGACATTCTCGCCGGGATGAAAGCGCGTGCCGCGCTGCCTGACGATAATGCTTCCAGCCGTCACCGCCTCTCCACCGAACGCCTTGACTCCAAGCATCTTGGGCTTCGAGTCCCGTCCGTTCCTCGAGGATCCAACTCCTTTTTTATGTGCCATGACTCACTCTCCTGATTCCGCTCGTCCCGGTCAGGACACGGAGATCTCGTTGATTTCGATCTGGGTGTACGGCTGTCGATGACCGCGCTTGACGCGATATCCTTTCCGATTCTTCTTCTTGAAGACGATGACCTTGTCGGCCTTTACGTGATCGAGGACGGTCGCTTTCACAGACGCTCCGTCAATCAGGGGTTTCCCGACCGCAACGTCCCCCTTCCGCTCGACGAGCAGCACGCTGCCGAAATCGACCTTGTTTCCGACTTCGGCATCGAGACGCGACACAAAGAGCTTCTCTTTCTCCTCGACGCGATACTGTTTGCCGGCAATATCTACAATAGCGTACATTTTTCTTCGGTTCCGCTTCAGAGCCCCGATAGAGGGCAGAGCGCAAGCATTTTTGGTGTATCGAAGAAAACTACGGACTTTCTTCGAGCAAAGCCAGCAGATCAGGCTCTCCGCGCCGGTTTGCAGGGGGCTACTTGACGATGTTCCACAAATCTTTACGGTTGAACTCGTGAGCGAGGCGCGTCCATCCAAAATTGTCTGTATCGGCCGCAACTATGTGGCGCATATACGGGAACTACAGAACGAAGTGCCCGACTCGCCCGTCGTTTTTCTGAAGCCGCCGTCATCCCTTATCTCCTCGGGCGGCCAGATAGTCATCCCCCCTGCCTCCAATGACGTCCACCACGAAGTCGAGCTCGTGGTCGAGATTGGCGTTCAGTGCAGGAATGTACTTGTGGAAGACGCGATGTCGGTGGTCCGCGCATATGGAGTCGGACTCGACCTGACCGCGAGGGACCTTCAATCAACCGCGAAGAAGAAAGGCCTGCCATGGACAGTCGCCAAGGGGTTTGATACGTTCGCGCCGTTGGGGCCGTTGGCCCCGGCCACCGGCATCGATCCCGGCAATCTGGACATTCGCCTCGAAATCAACGGGACCGTTCGCCAGGAGGGGAACACGTCTTTGATGATCTATCCGCTGCCGGCTCTGATCGCTTACGTTTCGTCCGTTTTCACGCTCATGCCGGGGGATCTTCTGTACACCGGCACGCCGGAGGGAGTCGGCCCCATCGCCCCCGGCGACAGGCTTGCCGGTACTATTACGGGCCTTCCTCGGCTCGAGGTGTCGGTTGCTCGCACATGACCTTTGAAGACGACGCGCGTCCCTTCATCCCGCCCGTTCATCCCGTCGTCCTGATGCACGGGTTTGGGGCGTTTGTTCATCTTCTGGCGCCCGTCTCCCTGAACCCACTGATCTCCGCTCTGAAGAGAAAAAGGATCCTCGTGTTTGCGCCGAGGGTCGAGCCGTACAGTCCAGTCGATGTTCGGGTCCGTGCCTGGAAGAAAAGCATCGATGAAATTCTACAAACGACCGGTTCGGGCCAAGTCCATCTCATTGCCTACTCCTCTGGTGGTTTGGACGCTCGCTACCTGATCTCACGCGAAGGCGGGTTCAGGTTCATCTCAACACTCACGACCGTCTCCACTCCCCACCGCGGCTCGACTGTCGCGAGGGCCGTGCTTGAACAGCCCGCGCTGATTCGCAGGGGGCTCACAACCCTGGCCGACTGGATGGGCAGGCGCATCCATTCGTCACCGTCGGATGCCCAACGCGCTCTCGAAGAGCTCACGCCCGACTACATGGAGAATGAATTCAACCCGCGATCGGCAGACCATCCCGACGTAGTGTATGCGTCGTGGGCCGGTCGCGCGGGTATCGGCACACAGACGCAGGTCAACCCGCTGCTGCGCTCAACCAATCGATTGCTGTACGACGTCGAAGGGATCAATGACGGCATCGTTTCGGTGCGCAGCGCGATCTGGACGGGATTCAGGGGAACGATCGAGGCCGATCACGGCCGGCAGATCGGCATAAAGGCTTGGAACGGCACGTTTGAGCCGGAGCCGTTCATCGCTGCGATCGCAGGGGAACTGGAACAGCCGGCTCAGTCGGACTGACCGGGCCTCCCTTCGTTTCTGGTGTAATATCTGACCGTCGGGTAGGCCAATTCGAGATCGGGCTCGCGTTCGATGTTGTCGAGAATCGCTTCCCACACGGCTGTTTCAATACCCCTCCTGCGACGGGGCTCACAGAGATATCTCAAAGTAAGCTGAACTCCGTCTGCCTTGACGTCGGTGTATACGACGGGCGTCAGATTGCGGTAGAAAATCATGTATCGACTCGCCGCCTCCCTGACGCTGCGCTGAGCCTTCTCGTTCAGCACATCGACATGCTCGTCCGCGATTTCGGAAAGCAGACGCTTGAGTTTTCGCCAGTTACTCTCGAACGTGATCAGCACGTTGATCTCATTCCAAATGAATGGAAATCCGTGGGTGTAATTCGCCATGGCGGTCTCGAACACCAGGCGATTGGGAAGGTGAATGATCCGGCCGGTACTCTGATCGGCATCGACCCAGTTGCCGATCTCGAGAATGGTGAACTGGAGCAGGCTGAAATCGACTACGTCTCCTGCGTGCTCATTTACCTGAATTCGATCGCCCACGAAGATCGGACGTTTCATAAAAATATAGACCCAGCCCGCCATGTTCAGGATGAGGTCCCGGAGCGCGACCACGAGACCGGCCGACACGAGCCCCACAAACGTGCCTAGAGAGCCCAGATCGGCGACCCAGATCAGCACGATGAGGGGCACGGCAATAGCGAACACGACGTACGTCGATACCTTTGCCCACCGATAACGGACGCGGACGTCGTCTGTCTGCCGTTTGACGGCGCGGAGCACGATCCGTCGACCTAGCCAGAGAGCTGCGATCGCCAGGGCCGTCGTGAGAAGCTGCTTCACCGTCTGCTCGTCGACAGCGAACAGGTTCGACAACCACTCATTCAATGCGTCGAGCATGACGTGACGCCCCTACGCGTCGAGAGCTCGTTAGCTGTTTAGAAGTCAGACACGACGAGGCGTCGTAGTTTTTCAGACCACTCGTCGGCAAGTTCACGCCACTCCACAATGCTCGGAGGAAGGTGCGGAAGTCGGTCCTCAAAATACACAGCCACGCTCTCCGCATCGGGCCATTCGTCGTTCATTTCACTCAATCGCTCAAAAAACGTCTCGATCGTGTCGTCGTCAGACACGTCGCCCCCCGCCAACGCGTCGATCACGGACTTGCGGGCCTTTTCCCAACTCTGCCGCTCCATGTGCCTTGCAATCACCTCCCGCGTCTCGTCTGGAAGCTCCCTGCGCTTCGGAACTCGCGGCCCGCGAACGACGGCAATCCGCGCCGCCAAGAGACCGACTATCATCCAGGTCTGTTTGGTGTGCTCCCAACTTAGGAATAACCCACCAACCAGGTACGTGCCGAGAACGATTATCCACGTAAGCCGCTCGCTTGGCGGGAGAAATCTGGTAGACGCGAGCAGCACAACCATCATCACAACGAACAGCACGACCCCCACCAGACCCAACTCCACGAGAATCGAAAGGAAGATGTTGTGAGCGACCCTTCGCTCGCCCTCGACCGGGTCGACCACGTTTAGATATCCCCCGGCGCCGATGCCAACGATAGGGCTCTCTTTAAACTGATCCAGGCCTTCCTTCCAGATCGCTACCCGAATGTTCGTCAGCTCTAGATTGTTCAGATCGGTCATCGTCCATCGTGTGGAAGTCGCGTCGTCTATCGTCATCAACCGCTCCCAGGAACGCTCAGGCACAGTCACGGCTGCAGCAGCGACGGCAATGATCAGTGCCCCGGCCACCGCGAGTTTCCGAAAGTGCGTCATCCTGGTGAATCCGAGCGGGATCAGCATCATGGCCACGATCCCCGCGAATGCCCCGCCTCGCGAGGCAGAAAGCAGGATTCCGGCAAGTGCGGCCGGGATGTAAAACAATCCGATCACCGCTCCGACGCCACGCATTGCGACAAAACAGTACCAGGCGAACGGAATCCCCAGTGCGAGTGTCAGCGCCAGATCATTGGGATTGTAACCCATCGACGTGAACCGACCCGGGAAGATCTCAACGCTGAAAGCCGTGCCACCAAGAGCATAACCGATCAGGAGCTGAATAGCCACGAACAACGATCCGCAGACATACGCCAGCATCAAGCCACGCTGCTCCTGGCGCGTCTGGCCGTACTGGGTCATCATCCAAACCAGAATCCCAAGCTGCACATAGGTGAGGGCGCGTCCAAGAGCAGTCTCCGGATCCTGGCTCCACAAACAACTGAGACATGCCCAGATAATGAACAGGTAAATGTAAAGGTGCGAGCGGTCGAATCGTCGAAGCCGGGCCTCAAAAAGGGTCGCGGTGATCGCCGTCACCAGCGTGAACACCCCCACGACCTGCGTGACCGTTATGGGCACATCAATGCCGAATAGATCGTGGAGGAACATCCTGTCGAGCGGGATGGCCATGACGAATACCCAGACTGCTATGTACGCTGCGCCTCTCATCGAACGATATAGAAAGTCCGTTGCACCTCCATTGCGACCGGCGCGTTCCCCTGACGGGCCTTCGGCGTCAAACTCATGACCCGATCAACTATGGTTTATCGCGATTACTTCCAGTCCTGTTTCTTCTAAGTCCCGGAAAAGTGTTAATTTCGGGATAATACGCCTCAGAATCTATCGGTGGATAGGGCCGCCGAGGCATCGGCCCGGATTGTGAGATGGACTGAGAATACGATGACGGTGTACGGATTACGGAGGCTCGGCGTCGCGCTGGCGCTCTTATTCGCGACGGTGGGAGCGAACGCGCCGGACACAGAGGAGTACGTCCGCGTCAGACTCTTCTCCGGCAAGCTGATCTCGTCGGTCGACGTTTCCGATGCCGCGGGAAAACAGCTGACGATCTATGACTCTTCAGGCGCTCTCGCCACCCTCGACAACGCCCAGAAGATCGGGCTCGACATATGGAACGAGTTTCTGAGAGGGCGCTGGCAATCAGGCAGTGCGCCCATGGATCGCGCCTTCATCAAGTCGAGCAGCGGCACCATTACGGTCGACGTCGGCGAGGAGTCCAGGAGCTATCGCGGTTCGTTGGAGTTGACGCTCGACGGAGACATCGAGCGGCCGGGGCTCGTCATCATCAACGAAGTGTCCCTGGCAGACTACGTGAGCTCCGTGCTGCCTGCCGAGTACGGCTTTACTGAACCGGAAGGGATGAAAGCGCAGGCAATCGTTATACGAACTTACGCGCTGCGAGCGCGAAGCGAGCGCGAGGGAGCCTACCATCTCACCGACGACACCGGCTCTCAGGTTTACTTGGGCATCTCGGCAGAAACGGACCTGGCCCGGGCGACCGTCGAGGCTACGTCAGGCATGACGGTCACACACGACGGGCAGCTCATCGAAGCGGTCTATTCGGCCCACTGCGGGGGACACTCCGCCAACAACGAGGACGTCTGGAGCAGCCGCCCGGTATCCTACCTCAGGGGCCGTGAAGATCCATATGACGGGGATGCCCCGGTCGCACGCTGGACGTCTTCCGTCAAGAAGAAAGACCTTCTGGATCATTTCTCGCGGAAGTATGGAAGCAGTGTGAAAGACATCAACGTATCCGAGCGAGGATCCGGGGGGCGGGCAACAATGATCATGCTGGATGCCAAAGGCAAAGACGTCAATATCGCCGCGCAGAGCTTCCGTGTGGCGGTTAACGACCGATTTGGCCCGTCCGCCATCAAGAGCACCTTCTTCGACATCGAGAAAAAGGGCGACACCTACGAATTCTCCGGACGCGGCCTGGGACACGGAGTCGGGCTATGCCAATGGGGCGCCGCCGCCCAAGCCCGGAAAGGTCGAAGCTATCGCGACATCCTGTCGTTCTACTACAGGGACATTGAAATCGAAGGATACCAGGTGGATTTTCAGATTACCTCTGCTCCTCTGGCGGATGCCGCTCTCGTTCGCCCCGATCCCGAACCAGCGGATCGTGTTGCGTCTCCGC
>DATKEJ010000457.1:0-3308 GCA_035512315.1 Rhodothermales bacterium
GGGCGCGAGCCCTGGGACATGGTCACACCAACAATCCCCAAGGCCGCGAAGGCGGCCGACACAACGGGAGCGTGGAGCAAACCGCGGAAAGCCTGTCGCCCGCCTGCGCGGGCTCTGTATCGTCGGGCGATTCAAGTAGCCCAGGGCGCGAGCCCTGGGACATTGTCACACCAACAACCCCCAAGGCCGCGAAGGCGGCCGACACAAACGCGAGCGAGGAGCAAACCGCGGAAAGCCTGTCGCCCGCCTGCGCGGGCTCTGTATCGTCGGGCGATTCAGTTTCCCAGGGCTGGCGCCCTGGGCTACGTTGTGCCGGGCCGCCTTCGCGGCCCTGAGCGCGCCTCTCGCCTCCTACTCCCGACCTTCCCAGCAACGTCTCTTCTCCACCCCCATCCGACATTACCCCGCCCGCACTGTAACCTTTTCACGCACTTTCCCGAGTTCCAGATTTATGGACAATCTCACCCACCGTTGCTAATCTATCCGCATATCAGCAACTTAGCACGAGCGTTACCCCCATGGCAGCGTGAGTGCAAAACAGGGGTCAATCATGATGAAACGCAGAACGGGCCAAACGGGATATTCCTTGATCGAGTTGCTCGTGGTCGTGGCACTTATTGGGATTGTGTCCCTTGTAACGGTGCCGAACTTCATCTCGATGTACAGAGCTTCGAAGATCAAGGGTGCCATCCGTCAGTTCACCTCGGATATTCGTAACGCCAGGCAAGTCGCTGTTACCGAGAATTCGCGGATCATGGTGAGTCTGGGCACGACCGCGGACGAGCGGTCGAGGTATTGGATGTACCGGGAGGTCGACGGTAACTGGGAGCTTTTCGGGCCCGATGGAAAAACACTCGAAGAAGCGACCGAGAGAACGACGGTCTATTTCTCCGCGACCGACTTCGGCGACACGGTTACGACTGATGGCAAGAGTCGAGCCGACATCATCTTTCAGCGAAATGGGACGGTCCGGCCATTTCCGACAGTCGGCAGCGGCCAGTACCCTGCCATTAGCATCAAGACCGACGACGATGTGCCGATCTCGGAATACACCGTCCGAGTCAGTGCCGCCGGCACGGTGAAAGTGGAGAAAGTGGAGTAAAGGGATGAGAGGACGCGCCGAAACGAAACAACAGGCTGGTTACAACCTCGTCGAGGTGCTGATTGCGATGGCACTTCTCGGGACGGTTCTGATCGCGGTCGTGAGTCTGTTCATGATCGGACAAAAGAACGTCTACAGCGGGAAGCAGATGACCCGCGCGGTCTCGGCCGGTACGGTCGTGATGGAAGACATCAGCGCCTTCGATACGACGCAGCTCACGAACGCGTTTGGCCTCGGGGGTGTGACTCTGGAGACCGTGGCGCGTCACGGGAAGTCGTATCCCAACAGCTATATCGTCACGACGGACGACCTGTCGAATGATCCGGCAGGCTACATGACGCGTTGGAAGGAACGGATGACCCAGGAGAACTTCCTGAACGGCAGGATCGCTGTCCTCATTACGCCGCGCAACGGCGGCGCCGACGCACCGGTAAACACCGCCAACATTTTCCGAGTGAAGGTGTTCGTCGAATGGAACGAGGCTCTGCGGGAACGCCAAGTTACGCTCGAGTCCGTCAAGGTGGATCGGACGCAGGACTAGGAGACGATTCATGAATAGCAAACATACCCAACAGCGCGGATTCACCCTGACCGAGGTTCTGGTCGCCGTGGCGATCTTTGCGATAATCTTCGTGGCCGCGCTGCTCATCTACGACAAAAGCAACCGCGTATTCAAGGAGTCGGTCGAGTCGAGCGATGCTCAACAGCACACCAGAGCCGCGTTCGACAGACTCTCGGCCGATGTTCGTATGATGGGTTTCGACTTCGACCGTGACGGAGTGCCGACGACGGGTAACAGGGAGCAGCAGCCGGATGAGCAGCTCGAGTACATGGGAGACCATGCCCTCACCATCCGTGGCAACTTCAATTACGACATGGCTGCCGCGAATGAGTTCGGTCGCGAAAAGGACTACGAGCCGGTGACCGGCGAATTTTCAGTGGTCACCACGAGCAATGACGAGATCGTCACCTACGTTCTCAAGTCCGACAACGGCGCCAATGGAGATGATATTGTCTTCTATGCCGACACCAGGAAGCCGCGCGATACCTTCCCCGGTGGCTCCGATGAACAGACGGTCACGATTCCGGGCGTCAATCTCTGCGTTGACGGATGCAATGACCCTCCATACACGCTGTATCGCGTGACTCTCAAGGATGCGGATCTGGCGAATCCGAGCAGTGCGGACGCCTTCAACTTCACCCCGGTCGCCAACAACATCCGCAGCCTCGAGTTCACATACTATTCGAGCGTCCCCGCTCTGGACGAGGACATCGTGACCCCGAACCTCGGAGCGGGTCAGTACAAGATCTCTGGTGCGAATGCCGAGGCCGACGTTGCGGCCAGGGTGCTTCGAGGGACGGTCAAGGCGGTCCGCGTCAAGATCGTCGGCATGACGTCCTCCCTGGTGTCCGGAACGTTCCAGGATCCGGTCGAGATGAGTAACGAGACTCCGCATCCCACTGCCAGACGCTACCGGCAGTATCCACTCGAGGCAGTCATCCAGCCCCGTAACGTCGGTGTCCGCGGCATGGAGGAATTCGACGTCACGGCGCCCCAGAAGCCGACGATCACCAGCGTCTGCGTCGGATCGTGCGGAATCGTTCGCGTCGAATGGAATCCGCCAGCCGCTGGTACGGTGGATAGTTACACCGTCTTCTGGGACACCAGCGCCACGGGCAACTGCAGTACCTGCGCATTCGCGAATAACAGTAGTGTGGGTTCTCAGACCTACTTCTATGCGTCGGTTCCGGACCCATCCAAGACCTGGTATTTCACGGTCATTGCCAGTAACAGTTTCGGCAGCTCCGAGCCGTCGAACGAGAGCGCGGGCGTAGTTCCCATCAACCACACGAAACCGATGCCGCCGGCGATGATCAGCGCGACGGGGAATCCCGACGGGCCGGCTGCCGTGCCCAACGACATCACGGTCAGGTGGCAGCTCTCGAACGAAATCGATGGCGCCGCGAACGATTCGTGCGGCAATCCGATCACCGAATCCCCGTCATTCACCGAGTCGAGCGGATTCCGGGTGTATCGCTCAACCAACTCGGGTTTCGATCCCGCGACGGATACGGAGACGGTGAAGGTCTTCGAAGGACAGAAAGGCACGACCGGCGCACCGTCGGTCGATGAGGGAAGCGGCCTGGTCACGTACGTCGACAAAACCGCAAAACTCGCCTGCACGCCGTACTACTACAGGGTCCA
>DATKEJ010000458.1:0-9370 GCA_035512315.1 Rhodothermales bacterium
CTTCCCTGGCAATCGGCTACCGCTTCCGCCGCGGCCCTGATGCGCTGTTTCGGGACACCCGATTCCCTGGCCGCCCGTTCAATGGTGAACTCGGCGTAGAGTCCTCTGAGCAGCCTGTCGAAATCATCGAACTCCGGCTGCTGTCCAATCTTGATGGGTGAGTCTTCTGGAGCGACATCCCGGAAATGTGCGAGGGAGTCCTCCCAGTTCACCCATTGCCTGACGAACTCGCGATCGTAGAGGTCGTTCACGATCAGGTGGTTCGCGATCGCCAGGAGGACCGTGGCCTCCGATCCCGGCCAGGTCGGTAGCCACAAGTGACTCTTTGACGCGGTATTGGACAGGCGAGGATCGAGCGTAATGAGCCGCGCACCCTTTTCGACGGCCTCCATAATGCGCTGCGCGTGGGGATTGAAGTAGTGCCCGGTCTCGAGATGAGAGCTGATGAGGAGGATGACGCGGGCATTCGCATGATCCGGGCTTGGCCTGTCGAAACCGCCCCACAACATATAGCCGGCGCGGGCTCCGGCGGAGCAGATGTTCGTGTGGCTGTTGTGACCGTCGACGCCCCACGCTTGGATGCAGCGATTGGTAAAGCTGTCCTCTCCGGGCCTGCCCACGTGATACATGATGCCGTCGCGACGGGCCTCCCGGCTCTCTCGCATCTTCAGCGCGATCTCGTCCAGGGCCTGATCCCACGAGATCCGTTCCCATTTGCCCCCTCCCCTTTCCCCCGTCCGTTTCAACGGGTAGAGGATTCGCTCCGGATCGTAGATCTGATTGATCGTTGCGGGACCTTTCGCGCAATTCCGTCCGCGGCTGCCCGGATGCGCTGGATTACCCTCAAACTTTTTGATCTCAAGTGTTTCACGGTCGACATACGCCAGCAAACCGCACGCACTCTCACAGTTGAAGCAGACCGTGGGGACCAAGGTGTAGCGGCGAGCGACGCGTTTCGGCCAAGCCTTGCCGTCCCACTCGACCCAATCGTCCCACATGTCGGATGGAGGATACTGGCTCATGCGGCCGTCGGGATGAAGGACGGTCTGCATGTCCACCTTCCGGGGTGTCTTGTCGGACTGGGAGAATTCGGGGCGTCCGAAGTCGGGCATACAGGTTCGGTTCGAGGTTCGAGGTTCGAAGGGACTCGTCATTCCGGCGAAAGCCGGAATCCAGGTTTCGTCACACCGTATCCCGGATTGAATCCGGGATAACGTTTAGTCTGGATCCCGGGTCAAGCCCGGGATGACACTCCTTGGGGTCTTTCGTTTATCGTTTCTCGTTTATCGTTTCTCGTTTAGCGTTTAGCGTTCGTTTAGCGTTTCTCGTTTAGCGTTTAGCGTTGGTCTAACTGTTCGGTATCCGTTGCGGCGCCATGACGAAGGCGTATTCGTACGCATAGAGTCCGAGAAGCACCAGAAGCGCGGCAGGTACAACGCCAAATTCGGTCACGAGCGCGACGAGGGGAAGGACGTGCCCGCCGATGATCGCGCCAATCCAGAAGTGGTTTCGATACCGGCCGCTTTTGATTTCACGGGCCGCCAGCGCCGCCGACTCGCTTCCGTGGGGCATCCCGTACTCTCCCGTGAAAAGAAACAGGAGGTCGACAATAAGACTCGACAACAGGACGTTGGCGGCGACATTCGCGACTTCCCAGTTTCCGAAAAGCGACGCAAGAATCACGACACCCGCCGAACCCGCCATTGCCGCTTGGACTAGCAGGTGCACAGGCAGGAGGGTGCTCTGCCAGAGATCACGTCCTTCAGCCTGGCCAAAAAGGAAAGCGGTGTAGATCGCGGCTCCCGTCGCCAGAGGAATGCCCAAAAGAAGTATCCCCGCGTGAAGAATTGGGAACCCCTCCGAGCCTTTGTCCATAACGAACTCGACGCCGACCCATGCCGCGCTCAACCCACTGAAACCGATGAGCAGGTAGGCGCCCCTGGTAAGCCAGCTTCGCCATTGCGGTCTGGTCAGCACTCGGAGGAACCGCTCCGGTCGCTCCAGATCGGCGACGAGCAGGACCGTCGTCAGTCCTGTGAAGACGATTGAAAGGACGCCTGTTGCGGCGAACAGCGCCGGTTCGTACGAGATAAGGCCCAGCAGGTAGGCGAGGGCCATGAAGAGGAAGATGCCGGCCCCGATCGCCTTGGTGACGAGGTAAGCGGGAACAGGCCAGTGCCATGGGACGCGGTGCTGAGCATTGTAGGCCACCTGCACCATCTGCTCGGCCATTCTGCCTCTCCCCATCGCTATCGGCCCGCCGGAGGGCAGACCCTGCTCGTCATTACGCAAAGCGACAGGAGCCCCGTCGCCGACGAAATCTGCCCAGGCGAACGTGGCCGGCGCACCCTGAGTGGCTGTCGGATGCATGGCGGCATCATTTCCGCCGATGTAGAACAGCTTCGGGGCTGTCCCCTGCTCTGGCCGTCGCACGGTCACCTTTCTCTCGGCCAGAAGCGTGGCAATCTCGGAGTCCGGGTTGTCCATGTCGCCGGCGATGATGGCGTGCTCGGGACAGACGACGACGCAAGCCGGTTCGAGACCGATATCCGTGCGATGCGAACAGTAATGGCATTTTGCAGCCGTGCCACTGTCCGGATCGATATAAATGGCGTCGTACGGGCAGGCCTGCAGGCACGCTTTGCATCCGATGCAGGCATCGCCGTTGAATTCGACGATTCCGTCATCCCGCTGGTACATCGCGGTCACGGGACAAATGCGAACGCAGGGAGGATTCGCGCAGTGGTTGCAGCGTGTTACCTGGAAATGCCTCCTGACGTTCGGGAAAGCTCCCGTCTCGACCGATTTGACCCAGGTCCTGTTGACCCCAAGCGGTACTTCGTTTTCGCTTTTGCATGCGGTCGAGCAGGCATGACACCCGATGCACGTCTCGTTGTTAATGACGAAGCCGAAGTTCATGCAGGAATTGCGATTCGGGGAGCGGGCCGTACCCTGGTCATACAAGAGGCCTCGTCATGTCGTGGCACCGGTTTCAATCGCCGGCGATGGTGGTCAAAAGAGATCATCCGGTCGGTTTATGTTGCGGAGATTTGCCGGTGGTAAAGTAACGTATCGGACGTTCTTCAGGGAGGACAACAGCCGGATCATGGCGAAGTCGTTTCGGGCTATTGCGTTCTCGATATGGTCTCGAGTCGAAGCATGATATAGACCGCAGAGCGGGTGTAATCGACCCTGTGCGTCCCGTGCAACCACCGCCTTGTCATCCTTCGCGGCGGCCTCGAACAGCCGATCCAGATCAGCGTGCTCCACCATGGGCAGATCGACTGCGAGGGCCAGCATCCAGTCCGTTTGTAGTCGGGCCATGCCGGCCTGAAGGCCGGCCATCGGTCCGATTCCCGGGGTCAGGTCTGGAATCAGTTCCAGCTTAGGCCAGTCGTCGGCTATGCGATCCCCTATGCTCAGGAGCACATCGCGGACGTGCGGAGACAGCAGGCGGACAGCTCGATCGACCAGCGTCGATCCGTCGAGCAGGAAGTGCGATTTCGGACTTCCGAATCGGGTGCTTTTCCCTCCGCAGAGGATAAGTCCCGTCACGTCGCTCCGGTTGATGCGGAACCCGTCTTCCACGTGATTGCTGAATGATTGAGGTGTTTATCGACGCTAATTGGTTTATGAAGGTAATGAACCGCGGCGGGGAGTGAACGAACACATGCCGTCATCCCGGACTCGATCCGGGATCCAGGCTGGAAACGCTAAACGAGAAACGAGAAACGCTAAACACCCCTGCGGGGGTTACCGTGAGCCTGCCCCGAACGAGCGAGAACCGACATCCGTACGGTCCGGCGTTGATCGAGCTCGGAGGGGTCATCCCGGACTCGATCCGGGATCCAGAGTGACGAGACCTGGATTCCGGCTTCCGCCGGAATGACAGTCCGTCCACATCTGAACTCCCCCTTTGCACAATGCCTCTCGTAGTCGTATCTATTCGGTTTCCGATGAGTTGACCGGAGACCAATGGACCAGAGAGTTGTTCGGGCGGGCCTCGTGCAGACCCGCCTCACCGAGGCCGCCGACGCGCCGCTGGAGCGAATCAAGACGTCAATGATCGACCGGCATGTTGAACTGCTGGAGGAGGCCGCATCGCAGCGTGTGCAGGTGGCCTGCCTCCAGGAACTGTTCTACGGCCCCTACTTCGCTGCAGAGCAGAGGGAGCATTGGTACGGTTTGACTGAGCGCGTTCCAGAAGGCCCCACGACGAAGCTGTTCCAGGAGGTCGCGAAGAAACACGGCATGGTGCTGATACTGCCCGTCTACGAGGAAGACATGACCGGTGTCTATTACAACACGGCGGCGGTGATTGACGCGGACGGGTCGTATCTGGGCAAGTTTCGGAAGATGCACATTCCGCACTGCAATCCGGGTTTCTGGGAGAAGTTCTATTTCCGCCCGGGCAATCTGGGGTATCCGGTGTTCGACACGCAGGTGGGCAAGGTCGGCGTTTACATTTGTTACGATCGTCACTTTCCGGAGGGCTGGCGTGAGCTGGGGTTGAACGGCGCGGAAATCGTCTTCAATCCGTCGGCTACCGTCGCCGGGCTCAGTGAGTACCTTTGGAGACTCGAGCAGCCTGCAGCCGCATGCGCCAACATCTACTACGTCGGGGCGATTAATCGCGTCGGCGTTGAGGCGCCGTGGAATATCGGGGAGTTCTACGGAAGCTCTTACTTCGCCAATCCGCGCGGGCAGATTATTGCTCAGGGGCCGCGTGATGAAGATGCCGTCGTCGTGGCCGATCTGGATCTCGAGGTCATCAGAGAGGTCCGGAACGTCTGGCAATTCTACCGCGACCGTCGTCCGGAAACGTACGTTTCGACCGTTCAGCTCTGATTTCCTCCAACGCAACGGAAGACGACACCTGGATGAGGATCGCACTCGACGTCCGCAACTCGCCTCTTTACAATGACGACCTCGCACCGGTCGAGTTGAATCGCCGGTCGTGGAGCATGTGGAACATCGCCGCGCTCTGGGTTGGGATGGCGGTGTGCATCCCCACGTACTCGCTGGCGGCCGGCCTGATATCCCAAGGCATGACATGGGTTCAGGCACTCGTCACGATTACGCTCGGCAATCTCATTGTCCTCGTGCCAATGATGCTCAATGCGCACGCCGGGACGCGGTACGGCATCCCTTTCCCCGTGCTGCTTCGTTCGTCGTTCGGTACGCTCGGAGCGAACATCCCGGCCCTCATGCGCGCTCTCGTTGCGTGCGGCTGGTTCGGAATTCAAACCTGGATCGGCGGATCGGCCATCTACACTCTCCACGCCGTGATCTTCGACTTCGAAGTCGCGGGACCTGAGGATATGATTCCAGTGATCGGCTTGTCTGCCGGCCAGCTGTCCTGTTTCATCTTCTTCTGGGCCGTGAACATTGCGGTGATTCTCGCCGGCATCAACACCATAAAGTGGCTGGAGACATTCTCAGCGCCTTTTCTCATCTTGATTGGACTCGGGCTCCTGTATTGGGGCGTCTCGTCCGCCGGAGGATGGTCTGCGGTACTTTCAGCTGATACCGTTGCTCAGGTACGAGGTAGCCTGGCCACGGATTTCAACTTCTGGAAGGCATTCTGGCCGAATTTGACCGCGATGGTGGGTTTCTGGGCGACGCTATCGCTCAACATACCCGATTTCACGCGTTACGCCGCACGCCAGAAAGACCAGATGCTGGGGCAGTTGATCGGGCTCCCCACGACAATGGCGCTCTACTCCTTCATCGGAATTGTGGTAACGAGCGCCTCGGTTATAATCTTCGGTGAGGCGATCTGGGATCCGGTCCTGCTGCTTGGCAGGTTCGAGGAGCCCATTCTCGTCGGGTTCGCGCTCTTCGCGCTGACCATCGCGACGCTCTCGACGAACATCGCCGCCAACGTCGTCTCCCCTGCGAACGATTTCTCAAACCTCTCTCCGCGTAACATCGATTTCAAGCGTGGAGGGCTGATCACAGGCGTCGTCGGAATTCTCATATTTCCCTGGCGGCTATACACCGATCTCGGCAATTATATCTTCACGTGGCTGATCGGATACAGCGCCCTGCTGGGTTCCATCGCGGGCGTGATGATCGCCGACTACTATCTTGTGCGGCGTAGAGACCTCGACCTCAATGACCTGTACCGCGAAGAGGGTCGTTACACTTACAGCGCCGGCGTGAACTGGCGCGCGGTCATCGCGATGGGGATCGGAATCGTTCCGAACATCCCGGGCTTTCTGGCCCAAGCCTCGGGAGGATCCGTTGCAGTACCGGCCGTGTTTGCAGAAATCTATACTTATGCCTGGTTTGTCAGCCTCCTTGTCTCAGGCCTCGTTTACGCGCTGTTGATGCGATCGCATCCTGGCGCCTCCGCAACGCTTTCCGAGAATCATGGCCCAGGCCTGCAATGAATCAATTGGAGCATTGAAATGAAGTACGATACCGTTATCCAGGGAGGCGTGGTCGTCACGCCCGGCGGGCGCGTCAGGGCAGACGTCGGGATCCACGGAGAAACGATCGCGGCAATAGGAACCAATCTTGCCCGCGACTCGAACGCGGGCCGGATCATCGACGCAAAGGGACACTATGTGCTTCCCGGTATGCTCGACGTACATGTGCATCTCGCACTTCCCTTCTGCGGAACGGTCTCGTCAGACGACTACTACTCCGGAACGCGTGCCGCAGCTCGGGGAGGCGTAACGACGTTGATCGATTTCGCCATCCCGTTCGAGGGTGACTCGCTGACCAAGGCCGCCAACAACTGGTTCGAGAAGGCCGAAAACAAAGCCCTCATCGACTATACGTTTCATATCTGCATCACAAGGTGGGATGAGCACCAGGGTGAGATCGGAAGTCTCGTAGACAGCGGTTTCACGACGTTTAAGGAGTTCATGATCTACGCCGCGGAAGGATGGCAGTCGGACGATCGAGCGATGTTCGGTACGCTGGAGCTTATGCGCGAGTATGGCGCCATGCTGCTCGTCCACGCGGAGTCGTCACGCGTACTCGACGAACTGATCGACCGCCACCATACGCCGGAGCTCATGGAAGAGCTGGGCGCGCAGCTTCACGCCATGACCCGGCCTAATTTTATCGAGGCCGAGGCGATTCAGCGCGCCATCACCTGGAGCGAAGCCACGCATGGCCAGCTCTACATCGTCCATATGTCCACCGCCGAGGGCGCCGACATGGTCAAGGCCGCCCAGGGGCGCGGAGTTCCGGTGCTTGCAGAGACATGCGCCCAGTATCTGGTTCTCGACGATTCCGTATTCGCCGAAAAGGATGGACACCTGTATGCCTGCTGTCCACAGGTAAAGAAGCCCGCCGACCAGAAACGCCTCTGGCAGGGACTGAAAACCGGCGAGGTTTCGGTGGTCTCGACGGACACGTGCACCTTCACACGTGAGCAGAAGGCGATGTGGAACGGCGACTGGACCAAGATTCCCATGGGCCTGCCGGGTCTCGAGACGTTGCTTCCAATCGTTTACTCGCATGGTGTACTGAAGAAACGCCTGACCCTCGAGGAAATGTGTCAGCGACTCTCGACCGATCCGGCGCGGATCATGGGCCTGTATCCGCAGAAGGGAGCCATTCGGGTTGGATCGGACGCGGACATCGCGATTATCCACCCAAGGAACCGAATCAAGGTCGATCCGAGTAAGATGGAAACCAACGCCGACTGGTCACCCTATGACGGTTGGTCGCTCGCCGGCTTTTCCAGGACGACTCTTTCCCGCGGCGAAGTCATCGTCGATGATTACGAGGTTGTCGGACAGGCCGGTCGAGGTAAGTGGCTCCCCAGAAAGACCGCAGGTCTACGACACTAAAACTACCACCATGGAAACGATCTCAGTCGAGACCATCCCGAACATCGTATCAGGCCTCAAGGCTGTTAGCAGGAGCGACCGAAGCCTGCCGATCAGGAAACCGTCGACAGGCGATGTTATGGGTCACGTGCCCCTGTCGGATGCCGACGATCTTGCAGCTGCCGTCTCCGCAGCACAGGCTGCACAGGAGGATTGGGCCGCATGGCCTCTCAAGGACCGGGTCCAGGTCATGTATCGTCTCAAAGCCCTCATAGAGCGCGACATCGCTCATCTGGCCCAGGTCATAACCGATGAAAACGGCAAGACCCTTTCGGAGTCGAGGGCGAGCATTCTCCGAGCTGTGGAATGCGTCGAGTTTGCCGCCAGCCTTCCACAGATTGCCTCGGGTGAAATTCAGGAGGTAAGCCAAGGCGTCGAATGCAGAACGGTCAGGTATCCCCTCGGTGTTGTGGCCGGCATTACGCCCTTCAACTTTCCGTTCATGGTCCCGCTCTGGATGGTTCCGATGGCGATCTCCCTCGGTAACGCGTTCGTGCTCAAACCGTCGGAGCAGACTCCTCTGAGTGCGCTCGAAATTGCGCGTCTTCTGCAGGAGGCAGGGCTTCCTGACGGCATATTCTCCGTGGTGCACGGCGATCGCGTCATCGTGGAGGCGATCTGCGACCACCCCGGAATCTCGGCGATCGGATTCGTCGGGTCTACGCGGGTCGCCAGGGCCGTGTACACACGCGGCACGGCTTCGGGCAAACGCGTCCGTGCACTCGGCGGCGCGAAGAACCACCTCGTCGTTGTGCCCGATGCCGATCCGGAGATGACTGCCACGAACGTCGTCGCATCAGTGACGGGCTGTGCGGGCCAGCGATGCATGGCCGCGAGCGTGCTCCTGGCGGTCGGAGACGTCGATCACATTATCGATCGCATCAGGACGCAAATGGCTTCTCTCAGGGCAGGAGACGAGATTGGCGCCATCATTAGCGATAGCGCCTACGAGCGCATTACCGGATACCTGGCTCGTGCTGAGAACAACGGGGCACGCCTTATTCTCGATGGCAGGTCTGCCGTGGCGAATGACGCCCCGCCGGGAGGTCGTTATCTCGGAGCCTCGATCATCGACCACGCCACGCCCGATCACGAGGCGTCGTGCGACGAAATCTTCGGTCCGACCCTCACGATTATCCGGTGCAAGACCCTGGAAGAAGCGCTCGACATCGAGAACAGCAATCCCTACGGCAACGCGGCCGCCATCTATACGTCGACCGGTAGGACCGCAACCTACTTCAGCGAGAGAGCATCGGCCGGAATGATCGGCGTGAATATAGGCGTTCCGGTTCCCCGCGAACCGTTCGCATTCGGAGGCTGGAATCATAGCGCGTTTGGAAGCGGCGACATCACCGGCCGGGGCGCGATCGACTTCTGGACGCGGACCAAAAAGGTCACCACAAAATGGTCTGACACTCACCGCTCGAATTGGATGAGCTGAGCGCCGGAGAAGTACACCAAAAGGCCACGTGCACGAGAAGACAAAACTATCCCCCGAAAGACTGGCCGCAAACTTTGCG
>DATKEJ010000459.1:0-6208 GCA_035512315.1 Rhodothermales bacterium
GCGGTAATAGCGCCGTTCGTTTCCGGGCATCACCTTCTGTTCGCGGGTGCTGCCGTCGGCGCAGGTGAGGAGTTTGGCCGAGTCCTTGTTGGTGGTCACTTCGGGCCAGCCGACGCGGATCTGGTTCGGCTCGGCCACCAGCATGGGGTCCGTTCCGCCCGAGGCGGCCAGAAAAGCCGGCGCTTCAGGAGTCGTCCGGTTGATGACGAAGCCCGATTTGTAGTCGGCCGAGGTCGCATAGCCGTACTGGTTGATGGCCTGCACGCGGAAATACCAGGTCTTGTCGGGCGTGATGCTCTTCTGAATGTAGCCCTCGAGATTGGCGCCCGCGTCCTGGAGGTAGGTGTATCCCCCGAACGGCGAGTCGTCGTCGTAGAGGACGTTGTAGGAGAGAACGTCACCCTTGGGTGAAGGCAGCCAGGTGACGTAAACCACATCGCAGCTTCCGCAACAGACGTTCTCGATGACTGGAGCGCCCGGCTCGGTGACGCTCAGCTCCTTCATGCCGCGCCGGCCGAGATTCCGCGGAATGACCATCGACTCGAGCTGATACTGCCGGTGCTTTGTGGCCACCAGGTCCGTCGGATGCGTATAGGCCGGGTCGGGCTGAGGGTTCATTCCGACAAGATTCACGTGGATCGCGCGGATCTCGCGTCGGGTCTGACGCTCGACGGTTTCGGCGCCGGTGAGAGGATCGTACTGACCTGCGCCCAGAACGGGCGCCACTTCATCGGTCCCGCCCGTATCGCGGAAGTAACGGAAATTGAGACTGCGAATGTTGTCCGCGAGGGGAGTGCCCGCATCGGGTGTCCCGTCCGCCTTGACCGTATATCGGTAGAGCGTATAGGGCGGATTTTGATTCGTCAGGTCGACGCCGGTGATCTCCACCAGCGATTCCTTCGTTCCGGAGGCCGGATGGGAGTTTCTGGGAATGGCGACGTCGGCGAAAAAGCCGATCTTGCCGGTATTCTTGGAGGCGTCGGCCGATTTGAGGGCGTAAGTCACGATCTCGTCGTTACCGGTGGTGACGACGGGAAAGTATTCGCTCTCGAGGGCCGGCTCGCGGCCGTTGTCGGTGGCGGCGTCGAGCTCGTAGTCGAGGTTTCCACGGAGGGTCACGGCCGTGGCGCCCATGTGCTCGATCTGCTCGTCGGGCTGCTGGTACTGCAGGATTCCCTTTTCCTGCCATCGCACCGTCGAGGCCGTTTCCGTGACGATATCACCGGAACCTTCCGGCCACGCCGGCTGCGAGCCGCCGCTGGTACCGGACTGGATGTTGACGTACGCGTGTCCGTTCGGAGGATCAGGCTGGACGACGTTGCCCAGAACGTAAGTGGTATTCGGCTGCCAGGGGGCGATTCCGAGCATGCCGAATGGGCGCCCGTCACGGTCGTGATCGAACCCGGTCATGCGAACGTCGGACATCAGCTGGTCGAACGCGATGCGCGTGTTCTGCTGCATGTCCCCGGATTCCACGCCCTGTTTGAAGATGCGATTGCTGCGATCCCAGATGAGCAGGGCCGCCAGGAAGATGATGGTGAAAATGGCCATGGAAACGATGACTTCAGTCAACGTGAAGCCTCGTTCGCCGCTGCGGCCTCGTGCTCGAATCGGTTCCAGCATGGGAGTCTCCATTGATCCTTCTAGACGCTGCGATCCAGACGCGTCGTATGCATCACGACGTTCCTCTTGCGCGTAGCTTCGTTCCACTGCACGACGACGGTGACCTGGAGAATGCGAGCGGTCGTCGGGTCGCTCGTATTCGTTTGATTGCGCGGTTGCAGAACCAGGGTGACAACGCCGTCGTCCAGCCGACTCTGAGGCATCAGGGCCAGCCATCGGTCCAGAAGTCCGTCCACGTCGTTGCTCAGATCCGTGGTCGAGCGGACGATGCTATTGGGGTAACTCACGCCGGCGACCGTATTGGTCGTCTTGGTGGTGCTGGACGTGACGTTGAACGCGCTGTAAATCCTGGAAGGCCTCATCGAATTGAGGTCTTCGCTCACGCTCGTGCCGATCGATACGGCGCGGGTCATCTGCTTGCCGCTGTAGACGTTGGCGCGCCCCATGACGAACAGGGTCACGATCGAGATCAGCACTGTGGAGAGCAACCCCATGGCGATCAGGACCTCGACCAGGTTGAAACCTGCCTCCGCGCGATTTCGTTCTTTCATTTCCATGCTCCTCGTCAGTTGGCCGTGATGTTACCCATCGGGCTGATGCGAACCGCGATCGTCGGTTGCCCCACCTTCGCCGGTGTCTTGAAGGTGACTCCGGGGCTCAGGCCGTCCGCCACCGTGACGACAGTCCCGTTGTTCCGGAAGATGATCTCGGGCAAAAGGTTCGCATCGGGCCCGTCGACCCTGTTGGTCACGGAATCGATCGTGATCGGCTCGAGCACCTCGCGCACGACCGGGGTCGACCAGGTCGTACCGAGATCCGTGGACACCGAGATCTCGTATCGCGCGGGACTCGAGGCCGGATCGACGTCCACTTTGACCCACTGATACTGGGTCACCGCCCGCTGCCGGGCGCCGCGAAGATCGCTCGTGAACTGTCGGACCGACGACTTCAGCCGGCTCGACTGGTACATCGACATGAAATTCGGAACCGTAACGAGGGACACGATTCCGATGATCGCGATCACCACCAGGAGCTCGATCAGGGAGTAGCCTGCCTGGCCCCGGCTGGATGGCTCTCTGTTTCCACGTGAGGTCCCACTTCTGCTTCTCATGCATCCCCCCAATTGCGACCGAGGTGCCACGGTTCGCGTTGAATGCAACTCGTTTTAATTCAATAAGTTGAAGTACTCATTGAAAATTGTGGTGTTCTGGTGCGGCACGAAACTGTTTCGAAACGAAACAGTTTTTCGGTCAAGCGCCACGCTCAACGGCGGCGGCAGGATCCCCGAGTTCGATCCTGACCCTCGTCCCTCCCTCGGCCCGCCGCGCCATGGTGATCGTTCCGCCGTGCAGCAGGACGATCTTGCGGGCCAGCGCCAATCCGAGTCCGAAGCCCCCCTGCCGCCCCGATCGGAAAGGAAGGAAGTACGTGGCGATCTGCTCCTCGTCGACTCCAGGACCGTTGTCTTCGATCACGAGGGTGGCTGGCGGTCCTGCTTCCGTTCGGACCACGACGATGCCGGTAGAAGCGCCGTGCTGCACGGCGTCCATGGCGTTTCGAACGACATTTTCGACGGCTCGCGACAGCAGGGATGGATCGCCTCCGACGATCACGGGAACTCCCTCCACCCGGAGCGAGACTCCTTCGGCGCCTCCGACCCGAAGCCGCTCGACCACTTCGGTCGCGAAGGCGCGAAGCTCGATCTGCTGTGGTTCGGGCTGCACCGGTCTGGCGAACGAGAGAAGCCCGTCGACCGCGCTGTTCAAAAGGGCAGCCTCCTGCTCCGCGCCCGCCAATCTGGCGTCGGTGTCGTCCCTCAACTCCGTGCGACGGGCCAGCTTGAGGTAGCCGAGGATCGTCGACAGCGAGTTTCGGAACTCGTGCGCGATCCCGGCGGAGACTTCGCCCAGGTCGGCGAGCGCGCGCATTTCACGGAAGCGACCCTCGAGCGAACGGATGACGGTCAGATCGGTGAACAGGACCAGAGTTCCGAGGTGGCGACCGCCTTCGTTCATCAGAGGGACCGTGCTCACTCCGACGACCTTCGTCCCTCCCGAGACATCGATGGTCAACTCCGATCGCAGGAGCGGAGTTCGGCTGCGGCTGGCGTTCTCGACTGCACGAGAGAACTCCGAGGGGCCGAGCATTTCCGTAACGGGACGCCCCATCGTGGAGGGCGCGACGGCCAGGATCTCCCGGGCCGCTTCGTTCATCTCGACGAGTGCTCCTGTCGGATCGAGAGCGAGAAATCCCGAGGTGAGACTTCGGGTGAGCGTCGCGGTGACCAGTGCCAGCTCGTCCGCCCGTGCCTTCTCCGCGCCATGGAGGCGCTTGAGCTCGTTTTCCTGTTCGCGAAGCTGGGCGATCGTGGATCGAAAGGTGTCGATCAGGTAATGGGTCTCTTCGACCCCGACCTCACGCTGTCGCACTTCGGCTGCCTGTTCGAGCATTTCCTCGATCGGGCGCGACAGACGCCGGACGTATAGCAGTAACAGCACGGAACCTGCGACTGCGGCGCCGAATGAGATCGTCGCGGTCCAGAAAAAACGGCTGCGGAGCGCGTCGAGATCCGTCCTGTCGAAGAGATAAGTGACAGGGCCGAGACGCGTGGTGGCCTCGATCCGTTCCGCGGTCTCCGGAAGGGGGGAGCCGGCAGCCGCGATCGGGCGGTCCCTCGGGACGAGCTCGATGCGATCGATTCCAAAGCTCGCTCCGATTCCCACCAGCGCCGCATCGAGTGCGGACGATCCCGTCAGGGCGGTCAGCCGATTGATCTCCCGAGTCGCCGCCTGCGCGCTCCGGTTCCGCTGACGCGCCGCCGTCGCTTCCACTTCGCTTACGAGCGATTGGATCAGAAAAACGAGAACAAGAATGATGACGATGAGAAAGCCGAACAGGCTCGAAAGGAAAAAGGTCAGATCTCTCCGGAATCCGATTGCGGCCGGGCGACCTGGATTCGCGAACATCGAAATCAGTGTAGCAGCGGGTCCGACGGATCGAGTCATGCCGCACCCGATCGGCGAACCCGGCGGCGGCCGGCACGCACCGGCCGCCGCGCTTCAAACCGGCCCGGTGCTAGCGATCGGCGTGCCGCTCGATCCGCGTTCGGCCCGTTTCACCGCGGACGAGGGTGGCCCGCTCGATTGCGCCGGCCGCCGAGAACATCCGGCGGACGGACTGCACGGTCAGGCGCGGCATGGTCGACGAGATCCGGCCGGCGCTGAATGGGAAAAGACCCCCCGAACACGGAGTGGCCAGGAGCTTGGGATCGAGGTACGTGGCATCCCCGGTCCGATTGTCCACGACCGAGGCGTAAGGGAAAACGAACTCCTCGAAGCTCGCGGGCAACACCTCATCTTCGGCCCAGAACTCGAGAGTGCCGTCCTCGACCTCGACCTCAAGCCGGTACTGAACGTGCGCCAGAGGTGGAATCTGCTTGGCGATCGTGCCCAGCGATTCCCCGTCCGCGTCCCACACCGTCACGTACAGCTTAAAGGACGAATCGCCGAGGTTCGCCGCGCCGACGTTCGTGCGGAACCCGCTCAGCCCCGGGGCTCCATAGTTCTGCACGCCCGTCGCGATCGCCGTGAGTCCGTCCAGCTCGTAGTCGAGAAGTCCAGTCATCGCGCCGTCGATGCCCTGTCCGACCGTCCCGTCCGATCGGACGTTGAACGTGCGCGTCTGCAGGATCACCCCGCGCGAGCCGACGTCCTCCGGATCGGATGCCGACAGATTGTCTTCCGGGAAGACCGCCACGAGCAGAGAGCCGGTGGATGCGTTCGTGCGGAACTCCTCGACGATGTTGGGGGAATACACCGTCGTGTTCGCCGGCACTTCGATCGAGAACGCGTCGCTGTCCGCCGCCGCGCCGCCCGTCGGCATGAAGCCGAGAGTCACCTCGAGCGGATACGACTGCGGATTCATCAGGTGGAAGCTGGTCTGCCACACCGTCCCGGCAGCTCCCGGTCCGTTGGCAGCAGCTGGAACGATGTAGACGTCGCTGACCTGTGCGGAAGCAGGAAGGGAAAGGAGGAAAAGAAACAAGAGGGCCGCCCCGGCCCGTGGTGCATTCGACGATTTCATGTGACCCCTTTCGGGGTACCGGCACGTTCCAGAACCCCGCGTCGCGAACGATCATTTCCGGCCTGGTGTTGAAAACAGAATCCAAACCGAACGATCTCAGAATACTCGGAACGAGATCGGATCCCTTGCCCTTCCGATGCGCGGCGCGCTGCACCTGTCATTCTGAGGCCGCACGACGCCGCCGCGCAGACTGGAGAAGGGTGCCGCGGCCGAAGAATCTCAGCCGCGAGGATCGACGTCGGATTCTTGTCCCCGTCCCAGACGCGCGTGTGGACTGTTCGAAGAATCCGATTTCGATTTGCGCATTCTGAGATCCTTCGGGCGCAGCACCTCTCGCCGCGTCTGCACGGATCAGCGGCGCCCTCAGATGGGATGAGAAGGCCAACCTCCCCCTCGAAGCGCAGTACCCTCGAAGGGTCTGCAGATCAGGTTCGTAGAAAGGAGATTGGCCGTGGCGAAGTCTAGCAAGAAGTCGATGATCCCTCTACAGGCGCTTTCGCAG
>DATKEJ010000460.1:0-2265 GCA_035512315.1 Rhodothermales bacterium
CTGATGAGATTCAGCCGGGAATTTGAGCTAGATTCCCCGGACGCGCTTGAGAAACTGTTGAGCTTCGCTCAGAGCTTGATGACCGGTGTTTCGAAGTTAGGTCTGCTCTCGAGATCGAATTCCATTCGCCTTGGGCGGTCCCGAAAACCTGCTAGTCCACTGGAAATGGTTTGTGTAGAGTTTCTGAGGGGCCCGAGCTGGCCCAGATGTCGGCTTGTACTGGAAGGTCTTCGATCAGCCAGCACTAGGATGTTCAGACCCCAGGTTTTCAGCGCGGCACTTCGCGCCATTCAGCTTGTGAGCACAGATGAAGAGATGTCATTCGCTGACGCAGTAGTTAGAACCCGAGAGGAGTTCCGATTCCGGGGAAGAACGTTACCGAGGCGAGCGGTTGGCAGCACATTGCTTTTGAAAGGTTTGGAGGCGGAGATAAGTGTAATTCTGGATGCTACGACGATGGACGCTCGTAACCTATACGTGGCGATGACTCGAGGTTCAAGAAGTCTATCCATGTTTTCGAAAGAGCCCGTGTTGAATCCGGATCCGTAGGGGCAAAGTCATGGGTGGATTTAGCGAGTCGGTGGTCGAGGACGCGGCGATCAGGTGGTTTGAGGCACTCGGCTACGAAATCGAACACGGCCCCGAGATCGCCGCGGGTGAGCCGGGCGCGGAGCGGATCGACCCGAGCTATCGGGACGTCGTTCTGGAGGCGCGGCTTCGTCGGGCGCTCGAGCGGTTGAATCCGCACCTTCCGGCCGAGGCGCTCGAGGAGGCGTACCGGAAGCTGACGCGGCTTGATGCGCCGTCGCTGCTGGAGCGGAATCGGGCGGCGCATCGGATGCTCGTGAACGGCGTGACGGTCGAGTACCGGCGCGATGGGAGGATCGTTGGAGATGTCGCTCGGGTGATCGACTTCGACCATCCGTCGAACAACGACTGGGTCGCGGTCAACCAGTTCACTGTCTGCGAGGGGCAGAACACGCGGCGGCCGGACGTCGTGGTGTTCGTCAACGGTCTGCCGCTCGCCGTGATCGAGCTGAAGAACGCCATCGACGAGGATGCCGATATCTGGACGGCGTTCCGGCAGATGCAGACCTACCAGGCGGAGATTCCGGCACTCTTCACGACGAACGCGGCGCTCGTGATCTCGGACGGAGTCGGTGCGCGCATCGGGGCACTCGGGGCTGGCGAGGAGTGGTTCAAGCCGTGGCGCACGATCGCAGGCGAGAAGGATGCGCCAAAGTCGATGTCACAGCTCGAGGTGCTGCTTCATGGCGTCTTCGAGAAGCGGCGGTTTCTCGATCTCGTCCGTTTCTTCATCGTTTTCGAGGATGAGGGGACCGGAACGCTCGTCAAGAAAATGGCCGGCTATCATCAGTATCACGCTGTGAACGCGGCCATCGAGGAGACGCTGCGGGCCACGGAGCCGTCGGAGTTACTCGAGGTAGCGGACGGTGGCCGGGGTACCGGCGAGTCGCCTTTGCTCGGAGGAAATCCGGGCGATCGGCGCGTCGGCGTCGTCTGGCATACGCAGGGCTCGGGCAAGAGTCTCACGATGGCCTTCTACGCCGGGCGGGTGATCCTTCATGCCGAGATGGAGAACCCGACGATCGTCGTACTGACTGACCGGAACGATCTCGACGGACAGCTCTTCGGCACATTCTCTCGGTGCCGCGATCTGCTGCGGCAGGATCCGGTACAGGCGAAGGATCGTGCGGATCTGCGCGCAAAACTGCAGGTGGCGGCCGGTGGTGTCGTCTTCACGACGATCCAGAAATTCTTCCCCGAGGAGAAGGGGGACAAGTATCCGGTGCTGTCGGAGCGGCGGAACATCGTCGTGATCGCGGATGAAGCGCACCGGAGTCAGTACGACTTCATCGACGGCTTTGCGCGGCATATGCGCGACGCGCTGCCGAACGCCTCGTTCGTCGGCTTCACAGGAACGCCGATCGAAAAAACCGATGCGAACACGCGAGCAGTGTTCGGCGACTACATCAGCATCTACGACATCCAGCGCGCGGTGGACGACCGCGCGACGGTGCCGATCTACTACGAGAGCCGCCTCGCCAAACTCGAGCTCTCGGAGACCGAGAAGCCGCACATCGATCCGGAGTTCGAGGAAGCGACTGAAGGGGAGGAGGTCGATCGCAGGGAGAAGCTCAAGACGAAGTGGGCGCAGCTCGAAGCGGTCGTCGGATCGGAAAAGCGCTTGCGGCTTATCGCTCAGGACATCGTCGAGCACTACGAGAAGCGCTGTGAGGCGAT
>DATKEJ010000461.1:0-2502 GCA_035512315.1 Rhodothermales bacterium
CCGAGGTGGGTATCGTTCTCGACGAGGAAGACCGGATCGATCTGAATCCCCCGCGCTCCTTTCCGGGGAAGCTGACTGCCGCCCTCTTCGAGCGGGCACGCGCGTTCGATTTCGAGCCACTCCGCGGGCTCGTCGTTCTGCCGTGCGAGCTGGTCGAGCGCAACGGCGACACGCTGAGGGACATCGTTCTCGACCTTGCGTCGCGCTGGGGACTTGGCCGTGACTTTACCTCCTGGGTTGCAGAGGCGAACACATTCTGCAATACCCTTGTGGACCGTATTGTGCCGGGGACGCCGGGTGGGGCCGATGCCCTCCAGCTCGAGTCGCGTCTCGGCTATCACGATGCGCTTCTGACCGTGGCGGAGCCCTATCGCCTCTGGGCCATCGAAGGAGACGACGCGTTCGCTCGACGCTTTCCGCTTACGGGTGTCGATCCCGGGCTCGTGGTCACCGACAACATCGAACCCTTCCGCGATCGTAAGGTCCGAATTCTCAATGGGACCCACACCGCCATGGTTCCCGCTGCCATTCTAGCCGGACTAAAGACCGTATCGGAAGCCATACAAGATCCTGAATTCAATCGCTTTATAGAAAATGTTGCCATTCGGGAGATCGTCCCGACCCTGACATCCGATCCCGCCGCCGCGCTACGTTTCGGACGTGACGTTCTGGAGCGATTCGCCAATCCGTTCATCCGTCACAATCTCATCGACATCACGTTCCAGCAGACGAGCAAACTCCGGGTCAGAGTCCTGCCGACGCTTACGGCATACACGGCGAGATTCGGATCACTGCCGAAGTCGATCGTACTTGGCCTCGCAGCGTTTATCCTGTATCACCATCAGTCGCGCGGCCGCGATGCGATCCAGGTCCCGAAGGACGATGCGGCGGAGATGTGGGAGAGACTCTGGGAGGGTCGTTCTGCTTCCGATGCGGAAGACGTAAGGGCGGTCGTCGAGGCATTCGCCGGCGCCGAAGCGATTTGGGGACTGAGGCTTGATAGCATCAGCGGACTGGTCGAAGCACTGGTCGCCGATATCCTGGCCGTTCAGACGCTCGGAATCCGGGCGGCTGTCGAGCACCGAAGTATTGCTGAAGACTGAATGGAGACTGAAGATGCACAATCGGCGTGATTTCCTGATTCGAACGACGGCTGCCATTGGGGCGACTGTGCTTGCACCCGGTCTGTTTACCGGATGCCTCAACGTGGTGAGGCGCGAGGGCACTGGATCCGGCTGGACCCTCGTCCCTGAGATCCTTGGGCGCATCAGGCCGCCGGAGTTCCCGGCGAGGGATTTTGCCGTGACTGCCCACGGCGCCGATGCGACCGGCGAGGAAGACAGCACAACCGCCTTCGCAGGGGCAATAGCGGCCTGCCACGCGGCGGGCGGCGGCCGCGTGATCGTGCCTTCAGGTTCGTTTTTGACTGGGCCCATACATCTTCGGTCTAACGTCAATCTCCAGGTAGACGAGGGCGCGACGATCCGATTCAGCCGCGACCCGGAGGCGTTCCTTCCCGCCGTTGAGTCTCGTTGGGAGGGCGTGGAGCTATGGAATTACTCACCCTTCGTTTACGCGGTCGATGCACAGAACGTAGCGCTGACCGGAAAGGGCGTCCTCGACGGACAGGCGGACGACGTGCACTGGTGGCCGTGGAAAGGAAAGACCGAGTTTGGGTGGGTTGAGGGCGCGCCGAATCAACTGGAAGCCAGAGATCGGCTCTTCGCCATGGGTGAGGCCGGCGCCGGGGTAGCTACAAGACTTTTCGGCAGCGGAGACTACCTGCGTCCAAACATGGTCCAGTTCGTTCGGTGCCGCAATGTGCTCATTGAGGGATTGACGTTCGTCAGGTCGCCGATGTGGGTCCTGCACCCCGTCTTGTGCGAGAACGTGACCGTGCGGTCCGTGATCGTCGACAGCCATGGCCCGAACAATGACGGTTGCGATGTGGAGTCCTGCCGCGACGTCCTGATCGAAGATTGCCTCTTCGATACGGGCGACGACTGCGTCGTGATGAAGTCGGGCCGGAACGCAGACGGACGGCGGGTCGGCGTGCCGGTTTCGAACGTCGTCATCAGAAACTGCTCCATGAGTGACGGTCACGGCGCCGTTGTGATCGGGAGTGAGGTTTCCGGGGGAGCGCATTCGATTTTCGCTGAGGACTGCAGCATGGACAGCCCGAACCTCGACCGCGTTCTCCGGATCAAAACGAACTCGGTGCGCGGTGGGGTGATTGAACATATCTACGTCAGAAACGCGGAGGTCGGGGAGGTAGCTCATGCCATTGTCAGCGTTAATCTTTTCTATGAGGAGGGGGACGCCGGGCCGTATCCGCCCACCGTCAGGCATATCGCGCTGTCGAATATCACCAGTCGGAAGAGCGAGGTGGCTCTCTTTCTGAGAGGATATGAGCGTGCTCCGATCCGGGACGTACGGCTCACGAACTGCCGTTTCGAAAATGTCAGCGACCCCAGCGTCGTCGAGTTCGTGGAGGATCTGATC
>DATKEJ010000462.1:0-9868 GCA_035512315.1 Rhodothermales bacterium
GACCAGCCATCCACTTCCGAAGCACCCCGATCGAGTTGAGCAGAGCTTCTGGAAATCGCGTTGAACCCATGGATCGGATTCTGATCCACGAGTCGCGCCGCATCCCTTATCGACTACATCTCGGAAAGCGACGAGGCCTGAGAATCGCCGTCACACCCGAACTGATCGTCAACGTGTTTGCGCCGTCTCGGGCACCGCGATCCTGGGTCGACAATGCGATACGAGAGCGGGCTCAGTGGATCGTTCGGACGTTGGACAAGGTCGCCTCCTGCGAGATCCTCTGCTTTCCCGACAGGTTCCAGGATGGATCGATGGTCAGATATCTCGGAAGTGAGGTCCGACTTGCAATCGTCGAGGGTGCTTCGGCGCCTCCTGAGCTCCTTTTTGACACGCTTGTCGTCTCGGTGCCCGCCGCCGGGCAGAAGGCCGCCAACAACGGTGTTGCACACCGGGCAAATGACGTTGCAGCAGATCGAATCGTGAGACGTTGGCACCGGTCGGTCGCGGAGGCGCGGTTTCGAGAATCGATCGACCGCTGCATTGCCATAGCCGCGCGCCACAACGTGACAGAGCCCGAAGTCACGATCCGCGATATGCGGAGCCGTTGGGGAAGCTGCAGTTCGACCGGACGGGTGACTCTGAATCTGAAGCTGGTAATGCTTCCGGAGACTCTGATCGACTACGTCGTGATGCACGAGTTGTGCCACCTTGTCCTCCACGACCACAGCAAGCGGTACTATGCACTCCTCACACGCTGCATGCCGGATTGGCGGGAGCGTAAAAAACGACTCGATCGGTACAGGATGAAGTGAGGAGTCGTGGCTTCCGAGGCACCTGTTGCCCCGGGGCCTCCCCTCAAGGTACCATCGGCATTATTTCCTAGTTCCGACTCCCAAGTTTCAGACAGGACCGGTATTCTTGGTCCATGAAAGAATACCCGTTCTGGCTCAAGTCCACCTGCATTCTGGTCGGTCTGACCTTCCTGGGAGTGCTCCTCATCTACGGCAAGTTCATCCTGATGCCATTGGCATTCTCGGCGTTATTCGCCATCCTGCTCACGCCGCTCAGCGCACGACTCGAACGATGGAGACTTGGCAGGGCAGGCGCCATCATCGTCTCCATGGTGATCGTAACCGTGGCCCTATCCGGCATCCTCTCGCTCTTCACCTGGCAGTTCGTCCAGTTTGCCGAGGATCTGCCGCGGGTACTCCAGCGACTGAAGGAAATCGGTGCTGCCATCCTGCAATTCGCCGACTCCACCCTCGGTATCGCACCCGAGGAGCAAACCGGCTTCCTTCGACAGGGCCTTGACAGTCTGATCGATCGGAGCGGAGAGTACGTGACCGGCTTGGTGAATACCACAACCAGCCTGTTTACCATATTGGGCTTGATGCCGGTCTTTGTCTTCTGCCTCTTGTATTACAGGGACATGTACGAGACGTTTCTGACGAACATCGTTGACAAGAAGGACCGGTCCCAAGTGGATGTGCTAATCGAGAAGATCCAACGTGTCGTCCAAAACTACCTGGTCGGCCTTGTCATCGTGATACTGATCCTGGCCGTCATGAACTCGGTGGGCTTGCTGATTGTTGGGATCAAGCACGCCATCTTCTTCGGTGTTTTTGCCGCATTCATGGCGATCATCCCTTATGTCGGGATTATCATCGGCGGTCTGCCCCCACTTCTCTATGCTCTGTTCTTGACGGACTCGCTGCTCTACCCGCTCGGCGTTCTCGCCGTATTCGTGACCGTGCAGTTCCTGGAGGGGAATATCATATCGCCCCGAGTAATCGGCTCAAAGGTCAGCATCAACCCGTTCATAGCCATAATTGCCCTGATAATAGGCGGGCAAGTGTGGGGAATATCTGGGATGATCCTGTTCGTACCGCTGTTGGGCGTATTGAGAACGGTATTTGAGGAGATACCGTCGATGCGGCCGTTTGGATACCTCCTCGGCAACAAGATCGAGTACGAGAAAAGGCGATGACCCAACCGCCACGCCGTCATCCCAGTGACCCGGGATGACGGCGTCCGATCCAACTGCAGCGAGACCCCGTCCTTCTGAGAGAGAGGGCCTCAGTTGGTGAAGTAAACGCTCAGGTGAGAACGACGCTGTTCTTGGTACCGAACGGGCTGACCTCGACGGCATCAGCGTCTTCGTCGTTGAGCCACTTTCCGTCTTCGGAGACGTAGCGGAAGGCATAATGTTCGCCTGCCTTCAGCGTAACCGTCGCGCTGGCCGTTCCGTTGCTGCGCTTGATCAGCGTGGTCTTGCTGGGATCCCATTCGTTGAAATCGCCGACGACCGACACTTTGCTGTCAACTGTTTCGAGCGGCAGCGCAAACGTCACTTTGACTTGCTTCTTGCTCTTCAATGGCTGCTTCTTGATCATTTCTAATTTCTGGGTGGTTGGTTTCTTTGGATCTTGGATCATTGGCCGGAATCCAGCCTTCCGCCGGCCTTACGTACGCTCGACATCCGGGGATGTTGTTCCGATTGTGTCAAATTTCGGTGTTGATTGCCCAAACCTGTCCGGTCTAAAGACCCGACAGGTCTAAAGACGTGACAGGTCTAAAGACCTGACAGGTTTATAAACCCCTCACTCCTATAATCGACACACGAAACCCCTACCATACCCTCGACAAAGAAAGTGGCGCGTTACGCCTTTGGAAATCGCGTTTATTTTCAGAGTCCACTCCGCACAATCTGACATGAATCGAACTTTGGGAATCGGATGGTCATTGGGGCTAATCGCCCTCCTTCCGGCAGCGCTGGTCGGCCAATCCCTCGACGACGAGATGTTGACCGTCACACCAAGCAAGGCTGTCGCCGGGACGTTCCAAGTCATCCGCTATACCTACGCAGTCGGGGGTCAGGGGATGGGTGTCGGCGGAGGAATCCGCATTGAGTATCCCGTGGCGTACGGAGAAACGGAACCGTACTTCTGGAGCAAACCACAGACGGACTATCCCGACGCCCCAGGGTTCGTCGCCGCAGCCACGTCGGGCGATGCCGTCATCCGCGTGTCAACCGGAGGAATCGCTGGGAGTATCGCGACGGCGGACGTTGTCGACGGCACGGTTTCGCCCGGAGACACTGTGACGATAACGTACCGTGGCATCGTCCAGAGCCTGGCAAGGGACGTCGAGGTGCGCGGCCAAACTCGTCCATCAGGAGACGCGACCTGGGTTCCAATCGAACGCCCACCCATGTTTCACGTGCTTCCCCGAGAGGCACATACCATCATCGTAACGACGCCCGCGGACATGAAATCCGGGACGCCGTTTCAAGTCGCCGTCGTGCTCATCGACCGATTCGGGAATCTGGCGTCCGGCCACCGCGGATCCATAGTGCTTGCCTCGACCGATCCAAATGGATCCCTCCCCGATCACTACGATTTCAGCGAGGCCGACGGCGGAGCCCACGTCTTCGACAATGTCCGCTTCGACGCGACAGGATTCCATCGCATCTCGGCCTCAGACGCCGATTCGTTGCTGCAGCGCTCGTCGCACTACGCCTGGGTGTCGGCCGACCAGCCGGCGATCCGCCGCTATTTCGGAGACACACACTTCCACACGGGCACGGGGACCGGACATCACGGCTTCATCGGCGCTGAGTCGACCGGCGATATCAACACCCTCGCGACAAAAGACTTTCAAGACCTCAACTCCGGTGGCGACCACCGCGGAAACTTCACGGATGCCAACGCGGCCTATCGGTACGCTCGCGATGTCGTCAGGCTCGACTTTGCCTCGTCGTCAGAGCACGACGCCATTCTTTTCGACACGCCGGCCTGGGAATCCAGCCAGAGAATTTCGGAAGCGTTCAACGAGCCTGGTCGGTTCACGACGTTCTTCGCCTACGAATGGACGAGCGGGTTCATGCACCACATCGTCCTTTACCGCGATCGCGGAGCCGCCGTATTTGGACGAACAGAGTACCCGGGCCTCGTGTCGCTGTGGGGAGCGCTAGACCGGCAGGCAAGGCCGGCGCTCACAATCCCTCACGTCACGTGGACATTCGCCGACCATCCGATCTGGAACGACGTCAACAACACCTATCGCAGGGTCGGTGAAATCTACAGCCTTTGGAACAACCGCTTCCTCGTTCAACCCGACGACATCCCGCAGCGATTCGAGGTGGGCGTTGAGAATCCGTGGTCTTATCAGAACGCCTGGCGTCGTGGCCATCGAATGGGTCTCGTGGGTGCGACCGACAACCATCTCGGACAACCCGGCGCAAACAACTACACGATCTACACGCACCACACGGGAGGCCTCGCCGTCGTGCTTGCCGCCGACAACAGGCGCGAGGATGTGTGGGACGGATTCCAGAGCCGCCGGACGTACGCGACAACTGGAACGCGGATCTATTTAGACTTCCGGGCTGACGGACATCCGATGGGAAGCGAGTTCACCACGGATCATGCGCCTCAGTTGTCGGTGCGCGTCGCTGGAACGAATGTGCTCGAATCCGTCGAGATCGTGAAGTATCAGGACGGAACCTATTCGACGATCCACACCGTCGCCCCCAACTCCGACCAGGCGGTTTTCGTGTTCACCGATCCCGATTTCAACGACGACTGTATGTATTACCTCCGTGTCAGGCAGATTCACGAGTATCCTGGCCGCCCGTGGTCTCATTCCAACGCCGAAATGGCTTGGTCGTCTCCGATCTGGGTCGGTACGGAGACGAGTGAGGATTAAATGGCGCCCCTTCATATCGACTGAGTCGGCGCATGGGGCGTCGCGGCGGATGAAGTCTGGCGTCGGCCATCCGAACGCGAATCCGCGGATCCGACTCGTCCCTTTGCGGTATTTTTGCCGCCTTGAGGCGAAGACTTCCTTGTGACTATGATCTCAGCGGCCCACTCCAAATACGTTGTGCACCTTCTTTTTGCGCTGGGCGCGGCTGCGACGGTCGTAATCCCGCCGCCCGTGCATGCACAGGTCAATCCGACAACCTACTCAGGCTGGGAGGGGCAACTGGATGTGGAGATCCCACGCATCGACACGACGGTCACCATCGACGGCGCGCTAGACGAGCACGTGTGGAGTCATGCCGCAGTGCTAACCGGCTTCTCGCAGTATCAGCCCGTTGATGGAAGACCGGCCGAGGAGCCGACCACCGTCTACGTGTGGTACTCCCCGAACGCAATCCACTTCGGCATTCGCGCCGAGGAAATACACGGCAGCGACCAGATACGTGCGACCCAAGCCAATCGCGACAACATTTCGAGTGAAGATCAGATTCAGATCCTGCTCGACACCTATGATGACCGGCGCACGGCCTTCCTGTTTTCGGTCAATCCGCTAGGCGTGCAGGCGGATGGGACGCGTTCCGACGCATTTGCCGGCGGCGCCGGAGGGACTTCTGCCACAGGCGGCGGGAGCCGGACAGTTAACTTCCTGGATGGCAACGTCGACTTGAACCCCGATTACGTTTTCGACTCGAAGGGCCGCCTCACCGACTTTGGATATGAGGTGGAGGTTAGGATACCGTTCAAAAGCCTCCGTTATCAGGATGCTGACGTCCAGAATTGGGGCCTTCATATCCTCCGGCGCTCGATGCACTCCGGCTTCCAGGATTCCTGGGCGCCAGCCGTTCGGGCGCGCGCGAGCTTCCTGGGTCAGGCGGGTGAGCTTCGAGGCCTCCACGGTCTGCAGCGCGGTCTCGTCCTCGAGGTGACGCCGACCGCAACGGGCCGACTGGACGGATATGAGAAGACTTCCGGAGACTGGGCATATGACAGCGGAGGAGAGCTCAGCGCAGACGTCCGTTGGGGCATGCGTCAGAACCTGTCTCTAAACGGAACCATCAACCCCGATTTCTCGCAGGTCGAGGCGGATGTCGGGCAAGTTACACTGAACGAACGGTTCGCCTTATTCTATCCGGAGAAGCGCCCCTTCTTTCTCGACGGGCTCGAGCTTTTCGACACGCCGGGACAACTCATCTACACACGACAGATCGCTGCGCCGGTCGCGGGTGCGAAGCTCGCCGGAAAGGCGGGAGAATGGAACATTGCCACGATCCTGGCGGCCGACGACTCGGTGTACAGCGCAACCGGCAGCACGCCGGTTTTCGCCGTCGCCCGGATCCGGCGTGATTTCAGCCGATCGGCGACCGTCGGCGGTGTTTTGACCGCCCGGGAGGACGGTTCCAACTACTCCCGTCTGCTCGGCGTCGACACCAGGCTCTACCACGACCGGATGTACTATATCGAGATCCAGGGTGTTGGAAGCTGGGCCGAACACAGCGGCGCAGGGACCAACGGGACCATGTTCGGGGCCACCTGGGATCGCACAGGACGCAGCTGGGGCTTCCACTACACGATCGGCGGCGTCTCGCCCGACTTCGAGGCTGCTGCGGGATTCGTGAACCGTACGAATTTGATCACGACGCGCGCCTCGAATCGTTTGACAGGCTACGGAGGGCAGGGTGCGCTGCTCGAAACGGCATCCACATTCATAACGCTCGAACGCAGCTGGGCTTGGGACGGATGGGGTGACGCTTGGGATGGCGGAGCCATTGAGGGACGCGAATCGCTCTCACCGTCCGCCAAATTGAGAGGCGGATGGAATGTCGGTGGCTCGCTGAATCGCAGCTTCTTTGCCTACGATCCCGCAGACTATGTCGAATACTCCCTTGACGCCGGCACGATCTCCTCTCAAACCTCGAGCAGCTTCGTTGTGCCAGGCGTGGAGGACAACCAGTGGACCGGAGAGATCCGTGTGACAACTCCGACTTGGCAGATGGTGACCGCGACGGCCGGCTTTGGCTTTGGGCGGACGCCGCTCTTCCGTGAGGCCGCACCTGGGAGCGCCCGGGAGCTTTCCGCGACCATCGATCTGAGACCCACGCAGGCCCTTCGGGCGACGTTCCAGGTCACTCGCCTGGAGTTAAATCGCGTTAGCAACGACTCGCGATTCTCGACAGAGACCATCCCTCGCCTGAAACTGGAGTACCAGATCACACACGACATTTTCGTTCGCGTGATCGGCCAATACACCGCCCGAGAGTTGGCTGCGCTGGAGAATCGAGACGGGGTACCGATCCTGATCGACGGCGAGGCGACAACCGCGACTGAGGAGAACCTGTTTCAGACAGACTGGCTTTTCAGCTACCGCCCGGTACCAGGGACGCTACTCTATTTGGGATATAGCGCGAGCTTCGAAGAGCCGGAGAGCTTCCGGTATCGGGATTTGCGCCGGCAGGTGGACGGCTTCTTCGCCAAGATCAGCTACACGATCCGTTCGTAGCGGGCCTCCACCGGGAGCGCTACGAATCCATCAGAGCGGTAAGGAATTCGGGCATGCCGTGGAGATGATCTACATGATCGGGGGCGGTGTTTCCAGCGAAACCGAGGACCGTCAGTCGCCCCGCCTCGGTTCTACTCAGGAGTTGCATCCCCCCGGGTCCCCATTCCAGGACGGGCGTTCGCTTCAAACCGAGCGACGTGATGATGAAATCAGAGGTCTCGGTGGTGCTCGCGAACGTCCAAGGGAAGATCTCGGAGTGCGTGATCACCAATCGCTTTTCGCCCTCCACCGCCATCCTGGCGAACTCGACGAATGGCGCTAGCTTGGACTCCTCGAGCCGGCCGCCCTCCGAAAGGACCTTGCGGTCGGGGACGTAGTCCGTGTGCAGGCCGTCGAGCAGGAGGATGCCCGCGACCCTGTCCGCACTGGTTCTGAGGATAGCCCGCACGGCCCCATATCCGGCGCTGAACGCACTCAGGTATATCGGGGGCTCGGTTTCCCTCACCAGGTCCAGTGTCGAAAGAGAGTCCGTGACCGTTTCAACCAGCGCGTCAAACCTCCGGCCGTCGAGAAACGGTCGCTCGTAAACACTCGACCCCGATCCGAGGTGCACGTTGACGGCGACCATCGGCCGCTCCAATCGCGCGACCGCAGTGCTGGCGATAAACGCGGATCCATGGAAGTGAATCAGGATGTTGAAGGAATCCGCCGTCGCAACGACCTCCGGCACAAAGACCGACACCGGGTTTGCGAGGACGTTGTGGATCACAATCGTTCTTCCCGCCAGAGGGTAGTCGGTGATGCGCTCGTGTACCCGAGTGTGCTCCTCCATCGGAGAAGGATTCTGAGATGCAGGCTGCGAAGCTTTCGGTCCAACGCACGAGGTCGCACAGATTGAGACGAGGCCGAGTAGCGAGAGTGGAGAGAACTGCATGTCTGTGCGCGGGCCGGGCAGTCGGATTTCGCTAGCGATCGACGCCGAGATGGGTCCAGACCACCTGTCTGTACGCCTCAGGATCTACATTGTACGTGGTATTGTGTCCGGCGCCGGCCAGCGGCACGAACGTTCCGTTGGGGGCGGCGTTGGCGACCGCCTGCCCCATCCACGTGGGGATGATTCGATCGGCATCGCCGTGCAGGACAAGCAGTGGCGCGTCGATCTCAGCTGCGCGGCCCAGGTTGTCGAAGTCGAGCGTGACAAGGAAGCGCGGGAAGAACCAGTAGTGCTCGGTGGCAACGTCGCGGGCCGTCGTCATGGGGGAATCGAGGATTACAGCGCTCACGCCGTGTTTCGAGGCGAGGTGCATGGCGACCGTGCTCCCGATCGAGCGACCGTAGACGGCGACTTGGGAGGGATCGATCTCCGGCCGCGACTGCAGGAATTCGAGCGCCGCCTCCCCGTCGCGTTCGAGGTCGACCTCTGACGCCCGGCCGGCATTCTCGCCGTATCCGCGGTAGTCCAGAGCCAGCAGCCCCATCCCGGGAGGCTTCAGGAACTCAAATACGTCAGCCAGGACGCCGACGGTCTCCATGTTTCCGTAGAACCATAGAAGTCCAGGTGCCTGCTTGCCTGCGCCGTTCTCTGGGGGCAAATACCAACCGTGCAACTCCGTTCGGTCGTACGCGATGACGGTCACTCGCTGTCCGTCGGCAAATCCGAGTGATCTCGGCTCCGGGAGCGGCCGAAGCGGTCCGGGCAGGGCCGTCCGCTCCTGCGTGCCCCACAGCACGATGACAATGACGAGGTATGCGGCCGCGAGTACGCCGAAAAGTTTGAAGAGCATGGGCGGGTGGTTCACAGTTAGTTAATTATACAAACCACGCGTGAACTGTCGTGATCGTGCGCCAGGGTCGCGGAGAAACCTGACTGGTCTTTAGACCCGACAGGTTTCTAAACCGGACAGGTCTAAAGACCTGACAGGTTTATAAACCCCTCACTCCTGTAAACCGCACATACGCGAGAACATGTGCAGGTCAGTGCAATTCGCCGACGGTCCGACGGCCTTATGTGGGCGACGAGTTCGAATAGGCAGGGGCACGCGTTGCTCCGGGACGGTCTCGTCCAGGAGACCGTTCTATCTCCGGAATCCCTCAATCATCTCCCAGGCGCCCTCCACTTCCCCTCCGCTGAACCAGCTGTTGATCCCGCGGAGGTTGTACTTGCGCACCAGATCCAACTTTGCCTCCAGGCTTCGCAGGTCGTTGTCGATGAAAATCCACTCGTAGAGCCCGCCGCGTTCGAAGTATCCGAACAGGACCTTTGCCGATCATCCCATGTGAGAGGCTCGCCGCCGTATTGCTCGAGCAAGGAGGCTGCCTCCGGCACCGAGACTCCGCTGCTCCAGGACCGGCCATTCTGGTAATAGCGCGCCGTGTCGGCAACCGTGAAATAGCGAGACCCGCTCATGGTGAGTCCGAGGTTCAGTTTTTCCGCAGGCACGATCTGGAGGAAGTACTGAACGACCTGCTCTAGCCACGGAAGTCCCTGAGACGGTCCTGGTGTCGTACGCCGTGTGTGCTGGCCGTACGACATGACCTTCACGAAGTCTCCGATCTCGCCGAGTGCTTTGAGGTCATATGCGCCGCGCCAGTTTTCCATCATCCACTT
>DATKEJ010000463.1:0-19436 GCA_035512315.1 Rhodothermales bacterium
CTCGGCATCCGGCCGGCCGAAGTACCCCGCTATATCGGATCCCCACAGCGCAATCCCGGACAGCGCGGCGTTGAGTCCCGCCGTTATAGCGGTCGGCAGCCCGTCCTCAAACGAGAAATTTGCCCGGTTGTCTCCGGCCCAATCGAACGAATACCGCTGCGTCCCGGTGTAACCAGAGCGCGTGATCAGCGCCCCGTCGCCCGCCAGCCGGTCATCGACGTATGCCTGCATGACGCTGTCGTACAGAGCCGCATAGCGGTTTTTCATTTTCGCGGCCGACGTGCCGTCGTGAAAAGTCGCGGGCGGGACGAAGTTGCCCTCGCCGTCGTCGCACTTGAAGGCTTTGGCGCCGTAAGCGAGCATCTTGTCGAGCTGCCCGAACCACCATTCGATCGCCTCCGGATTCGTGAAGTCCACGAGCCCGCCCTCGCCCTTCCACCATTCGCTCAGCATGACCTGCCCCGCTGAATCGGACACGAGGAATCCGCGCGCGGCCGCCTCCTCAAACGTCGAGGTCTCGGGCATGATGCCGCGCATGTCAAGCACGTTGCGCTTGTTGATGAACGGCGTCAGCCACAAGGCCAGATTAAAACCGAGCGACTCGATCCTATCGAACATGGCGGCCGTGTCGGCGAATTGCGCCGTATTGAAATTGAAGTCGTTGTAGCCCGTTTGCCAGGGACTGTCAAGGACGAGGACGGATGCGGGGATATCGTAACCCCGCAGCCGCTCGATGTCCGCATAGACGGAATCCTGGTTGTGGTGAACGTCGCGGCTCTTCCACAGCCCGAATGCCCACGGCGGAGGCACGGACGAACGTCCGGTGAGACCGGTGAACGTGCCGAGGATGTCGCCGAAATCTGGACCGGCCATCACTACGACCCGAAACCGATCGTCTCGGAAGGAAAGCCTCGCGATGAATCTATCGGATGCCTCCAGATCGAACGTCCCCGGCGAGAACGAGTCGACCCAAATTCCATAACCCTCGGTCGTCATGAAGAACGGGATGGGCTTATAGGCGCCCACGCCCTTGTTGTCGGCCCTGTCGTCGGTTTTCAGGGGCAGGTGGTAACCGCGGTGGTTCAGGGCGTGAAAGCGTTCGCCCGTTCCGTAATAGGCGGTCGAGTACGTTCCACCAAGATTGAGCTCGAAGTCATGTTCTTTGGCGTCAACGGGGGTCCATGTGACGGCGATCGCCCGTGGACCCAGCGTTTCGATCGTTGCGACGAATCGGTCGTTTCCAAGACCGGCGTCCACATCATCCAAGAACGAGAATCCTTTTTCGGGTCTGTTATCCACCAAAAGATACAGGGGTTGGTGGCGGGCATCCTCACCGCCGGGGTCGTCCTCGACGACAAACGCGAGGGAGCCGTCCGTCCTGTTCAGGACGACGCGCAGATACTCGGCATCGGCCACGGTGAGGAATCCGTCAGGCTGGGCGAGGGTCGACGATGCTAAAAGGGAGAGAAAGACCGTTAGCACCGTCGTTGCTCGGGCCCGAAAGAGTCGCGTAAGCCTCACAGACAAGATCCTCGCCGGGCTAAAGCCCGTCTCGGAGGATTTGGTGGCGCCTCGCTTCCCCGGGCTGAAGCCCGGGGTGGCTGTCCAAGCCTCCGAAAATCCGTCTGCAGCTGCTTCGGCACTCATCATTCATTGCTCATCACTCATCACTCCTCTCATCGGAGCTTCCGCTCGCCGGCCTGCCAATTGGTCGCTCGCTTGAGCGGAATGGTCATGCCGCCGGTCTCCTCCAGGAGGTCGAACAGCCGACTACGCATCTGCGTCACGCGTTCGCGATGGTCGGGTAGATGGATGAGATTGAACTGTTCTTTTGGATCAGCCTGCAGGTCGTATAACTCCTGGAGATCCCACACGCCGTGATAGAAGATGTACTTGTACCGGTCGCCCCGGAGGGCAAAGACGGTCGGCGTGTGCGGAAACGCATACTCCCAGTAGTATTCGTACAGAAACTCGCGCCCCTCGCCCGAATCCTCTCCCGCGAGAACGGGCAGGAACGAGCTTCCGTCCATCCTCTCCGGCACGTCGACGCCGGCGAGCGTCAAAATAGTCGGGGCTATGTCGATGTTTCGAATCAGGCTCTCCGTGGTCGATCCGGGCTCGATGAACCCTGGGGCGTACGCCAGCATCGGAACGCGGATCGACTCTTCGTACGCCTGCCGCTTGTCGATGAGGCCGTGCTCGCCCAGCATGAACCCGTTGTCGCCCATGTAGAAGACGAGGGTTTGCTCCGCCAGTCCCTGCTCATCCAGGAAGTCGAGTACGCGACCCACGCTCTCGTCGACGCCCAGCAGTGTCTCGGCATACCGTTTGTAGAACGTGTCGAACTCCATCTGGCCGTGATAGGCGTAGTCGACGCCGTGCCATCCATACCGCTGCTCCTTCACCCACTGCGGCTTGCCCCGGTAGTTGGATTCTGTGTCGGCCATGGAGGCCGGATACGGGATCTTGACGTCGCCGTAGCGACCGGCGTGTCGCTCGGCGGGCTCGAACTCGGCGTGAACGGCCTTATGGGACAGAAACAGGAAGAACGGTTTCTCCGAAGAAGTGTCGCGTCCTTCGAGCCACTTTATGGCAAAGTCCGTCAGGAGATCGCTGGTATACCCCTCGTACCGTTTCCGCTCTCCGTCGACGTTGAGCATAGGATTGTAATACACCCCCTGGCCCCGGAAACTGACCCAGCGGTCGAAACCGGGCTTCGGATCATCGGTGTTCTCGCCCATGTGCCACTTCCCCACGAGCGCTGTTTCGTACCCGGCTTCCTGCAAGTCGACGGGGAAGAATCGGACGTCGGGCGGGATGGGTGACGTGTTGTCGACGACGCGGTGGTTGTGGGCGTACTGGCCGGTGAAAATCGAGGCTCGGCTCGGCGAGCAGAGCGACGTCGTCACGAACGCGTTCTTGAGGTGCACGCCCTCGGCGGCCATGCGATCAAGGGAGGGCGTTTCCAGGAAGTCGGGCGCGTTCTCATGGAAACCCATGAAGTCGTACCGGTGATCGTCGCTCAGGATGAAGACGACATTGCGGGGCTGGGCGAGGGCGGCTGCAAGAGAGGTGAGGAGGATCGCGGCGGCGAGCCACGCTGATCGGCGGAAACCGTTGAAACGGTTACCGGACGCTGTCGGCACTCCGTTACCCCCGATTGAAATCGGGGGCTGGCGGGTAACCTCATCCACGATCCGGTGCGGCGTCAATGACTCTTGGGATCGCTCCCCGTCGGTGCCTTGCATGTGCCATCTGCCATCTTCCATCTGCCATCTTCCATCTACTCGTTCGTCAACTCAAACTGGACCTCCGTCACATCCACCGACGACGACCCGACGAACACCTTGAACAGACCGTGCTCGACCGTCGGGATCATGTCCAGGCCGTAGAACTCGAGGTCATCCTGCGTCAGCGTGAAGGTGAGAGTGCGCGACGCGCCCGGCTCGAGCGTTATCCGCTGGAAACGTTTCAACTCTTTCACTGGACGGGTCACGCTGGCGGTCACATCCTGGATGTATACCTGCACCACCTCATCCCCCGTGCGATCACCGGTATTCGTTATCGTCGCGGAAACCGTAATGGGCGAATTCTCCGAAAGCGGCGACTTGTCGGGAGTCACTGTCACGTCGGTAAACGTGAAGGTCGTGTAGCTCAGTCCGTATCCAAACGGATAAAGGGGAGTCCACGGCGCGTCCATGTACTTCGACGTGTACTTGTCGGTCGGGCTGGGCGGTCTGCCGGTGTTCTTGTGGTTGTAATACAGGGGGATCTGTCCGACGTTGACCGGGAAGCTCGCCGGCAGCTTGCCTCCTGGATTGTAATCGCCGAAGATCACGTCGGCGACGGCATTCCCCATCTGGACGCCGAGAAACCACGTCTCGAGGATGGCGGGCGCGTGATCGGCGAGCCAGGGAATCGCGAGAGGGCGGCCGTTCATGAGAACGACAACGGTCGGTTTGCCCAGCGAAATAATCACTTCGGCCAGTTCGCGTTGAACGCCGGGGAGCCCGATGTCGGTGCGGTTGAGGGCTTCCGCACTCATGTCGTGATGCTCGCCGAGTACGAGAACCACCGCGTCGGCGTCGTCAGCCGCAGCCACAGCTTCCTCGAAGCCGGACATGTCGCGATCTTCGATCTCTGACCCTTTGGCAAATACGACCTCGGTCGAGTCGGAGACCGCATTCCGAATCCCCGGCAGTATTGCGACTGCATCCTCGGCCCGGCCCGGCGACGACCAACCTCCGAGCGTCGCCCGCGCGTGGTCGGCGAGCGGTCCGATCACCGCGATTTTCTTTAGATCCTTTGACAGCGGAAGCGTCTGCCCTTCATTCTTCAGCAGCACGATGGCTTTCCGCGCCACGTCACGCGAGGCCGCAATGTGATCCGGGTGCAACAGAAGGGCTTTCTCGCGCTCCGGATCGCTGTATCGGTAGGGGTCATCGAACAGGCCCAGCTTGTACTTCGCATCGAGCACCCGACGGACGGCCTGATTGACCAGGGCAATATCAACGCGCCCATCCTCGACTGCTGCCGGCAAGTCCTTCAGATAGATCTCGCTGACCATGTCGACGTCCACACCTGCCTTAATCCCCAGAACGCCTGCCTCGGTCCGATTGGCCGCGACTCCGTGCGGGATGAGTTCGAGAATGCCGGTATAGTCGCTCACGAAGATTCCGTCCCATCCCCACTCTCCGCGCAATAGGCCGTTAATGAGGTATTCGTGAGCATGCAGCGGGATGCCGCCAATTTCGTTGAAAGCGCCCATCACCGATCCGACGCCGGCATCGACCGCGGCTCGAAACGGTGGAAGGTAAATCTCGCGCAACGTTCGCTCGGAGATATCGACCGTATTGTAGTCGCGCCCGCCTTCGGCTCCCCCGTATGCCACAAAGTGTTTCGCCGTCGCCAGGAGCGTATTGCTCGCAGTCAGGTCGGAGCCTTGGAAACCGCGAACCTTTGCCACTGCCATGACAGAGCCCAAATACGGATCCTCGCCTGAACCTTCGACGATTCGTCCCCAGCGCGGATCGCGCGCTATGTCGACCATGGGCGCAAACGTCCAGTGGACCCCCGCTGCACTCGCCTCAATCGCCGCGATTCTGGCTGCATGTTCAATCGCGGCCGGATCAAACGTCCCGGCCTCGGCAATCGGTACCGGAAACGTCGTTCTGAATCCGTGGATCACGTCTTGCGCGAACAGCAACGGAATGCCCATGCGCGATTCCTCGACCGCGATCTTCTGCAACTTCCTCGTGTACTCCGCGCCGTACATGCTCAGAAACGACCCTGCATGGCCCGCCCGAATCTGATCCTCTCCGCCGGCCTGCGCAACGGGACCGGTTGTGCCCCACTCACCGCGATACTGCGTCAGTTGGCCTAGCTTCTCCTCTACGGTCATCGCGTCGATCAGGGAATCGATCAGGACCTCGAGGTCGGCGACGGTGGGCTGGGCAAGGGCGGCTGCGGGGAGCAGGATGAGGATGATCGCTACCGTCGCAGCCAGGCGTTTCATCAGGAGGGGTTGCCGCAGGCGCTGCGACGGTGACCCCCCTCCTCGCTGCGCGAGGCTTCCCCGAGGGGGAAACCATGTGCATGTGGATGGCCTCGCCGGGCTGAAGCCCGGCTCGGAGATTGGTAGGTGAGCCCGTTGCCCCGGGCTAAAGCCCGGGGTGGTTGTCCCGACCCGCGGGGATTGACCGGCTTTGGCCCGCCCCGCCACCAAGCAAGCGCCTCGTTGCTCGACCAGAAGCTTTACCTTATCCATGATGCGTACTCGCTCGCCCGGGGGTAAGCCCCGCAGGGGTGTTTAGCGTTTCTCGTTTATCGTTTAGCGTTTTCATTCCTCCAGCCATCCCCCCGTAAATCCAGCCTGCTCCAGCCCACGCACGATGTACTCGCTCTTCTTCATGGTCTCCCAAACGAGACCGGTTCGATAGTTCTCCGCCATAATGATAATCGGACCCTGGTCGATCCCCAGATAGTCGGTGTCGAACCAACCCGCCCCGTCGACGACTCGACCGTGTCGCAGCTCGGCATCCGCAAAAGTAAAGGACGGATTGAACGCGTCCAGAAATCCGTACGTCGAGAACAGCGGCTCGCCGTATCGCTTCATAGCCTTCAGCGCTGCGATGGTCTCGACCGGGGCGAACGGAATGGAGCCTCCTACTGCGGTCGGGGCGATGGTCCCGTCGTCGTTGATGTGACGATTGCTCGCCCCTCGCGCCCAGTAGCCCCGGAATCGCACTTCGCCGTCCGGGGTTTCGACGACCGCTCCCGGACCGTCGCATGCCGTCAGGCCCCAGATGTCGCCCCCGTAGTCCTTCCATCCGCCGGGATTGTCCTGCGCGTAGGCCCTTTGCGAGAGTGTCGCTCGGACCGAATTCTCGAAATAGTCGATGCCCTTTTCTCGCATGTACGCATCCTGAATACCTCGAAAGTCGATGAAGGCCTGCGAGTACTGGTGTCCAAAAAGCGGCGTGAAGTTTACGTGCTCGTAGCCGTAGAAGTCGCTCCATTTGTACGTGCTGGTCCAAGCTTCCCATGCGTCGGGCTCGATCGGATGCGTCGGTGAGCCCAATGCCAAGATGTAGAGGATCATGCCTTCGTTGTAGCCTCGCCAAATCGAGCGGTTGAACTCACGCCCCTTCTCGGGGTGCCACCCCATCGTGAGGCGGGGCGGATCGTGCCGGAACCAGTCCCACTCGATGCGGAGATAGAGCGAATCGGCGTACGCCCGAATCGCCGACTCCGTCGGGTCGTCTCGATCAAAGTACTCCTGAGCGAATAGGACTCCAGCGATTAGCAGGGCCGTATCGATGGTCGACAGCTCCGTAGTGCGGTACCTCAACCCATCCTCGAAGTGGAGGAAGTGATAGAAGAAACCCCGGTAACCGGAGACGGAAACGGAGTCGGATCCCTGCGGCAGCTCCCAGAAGTAGCGCAATGTGTTCAGCGTGCGCTCGGCGGCCTGCGATCGCTCGACATATCCGCGCTCGGCCCCGATGCCATACGCCGGAAGCGCAAAACCGACGGCTGCGATGCTCGAGAAAATCAGCCCCGGCGCCCGATCGGGCGTCAGTCCGGTCTCGTGGTCCGTCAGGTCCCAGAAGAAATCGAACGTCTTCGCCTGGAGCGTGTCGAGAAACGGATCGCTTCTGAGATCAGCCTGCGCCGGTTCAGCCCGCGCGAGAGGCTCCGGACGCGAACCGCCGCACGCCGACACGATAATACACGCCGCGACGGCCGCAGCAGGAAATAGGCGCCCGGTCACTACATCCGATCTGTTCGTAAGTCTCATTTCACGTGGATCAACTGTCCGGTCCGTACGACGTCACTGGTCTGCAGAACATAATAATAAACTCCCTGCGACCACGAGGAGGCGTCGATTCTGAGCGTCTGCAATCCGGCCGCCCGAGCACCTTGCGCAATGGTCGCCACCCGCCTTCCAAGCGCATCGTAGATCGAAACGTCCACTTCCGCAGTAGTCGGGAGGGTGAAGGTCAGAACGGCCGAGGCGCCGAACGGATTGGGGGCGCTCGTAACCTGGATGTGCTCATCGGGCACCTCAGCCCCCGGTTCGCCGGCCGTATCGGTCATCTCGAATCCGGCGCGCTCGAGACCTCTGAGGACGTCCTCATTCTGCATGAATCGACTCCAAACGCCCTCGGTCCGGAAGTTCTCGATCATCAGGAGGATGGGTCCCTGGTCGATGCCGATATAGTCGGTGTCGAACCAGCCGACGTCGAGATTGAACGCATCGCGGAAGCCGTAGGGCCCCCAGATACTCGTTCGATACTCATCGTACATGTGGCGCAATGCCGCAATCGATTCATCGGGCGTGAAGACGATCGACCCACCTGCGGCCGTTGGAGCGATGGTGCCGTCATCGTTCTGCGCGGGAGGGGCGCCGCGCGCTCGATAGCCGGTCGGACCGTCCGATGCCGTCAGGCCCCAGACGTTAGAGCCGTATCCCTCCCATCCGCCTGGATTGGCCACGCAATACGCCCGATTCGCCAACGTGGCGCGCCGGGAGTTTTCGAAATAGTCGATCCCACGTCCCCGCATGTATGCGTCCTGTATCCCGCGAAAGTCGACCCAGGCCGCCGTGTACTGGTGGCCGAACAGGGGCGGAAATCTAACGAACGTGTATCCATAGTGGGTCTCCCAGTCGTAGCCGTTCGTCCACGCCGCCCAGGCCGATGTGGGGATCGGAAACGTCGGCGATCCCAACGCCAGGATGTACAGGATCATTGCCTCGTTGTATCCACCCCAGTCGAATCGGATGAACCCGCTCTCGGGACGCCATCCATGCCCGACCCGCGGGGGACGTGGAGACGCCCACGGCCAGTCCACGCGGTGGTAAATCGAATCTGCAAGGGCGCGAATCTCCTCCTCCTCCGCATTGTCGCCGTCGAAGTATTGCTTTGCGAAGAGGACTCCTCCGAGCAGCAGGGCGGTGTCAATAGTCGACAGCTCCGTAGTGCCGGCTCGTCTCCCGGTCTGCATGTTCAGGAAGTGGTAATAGAATCCTTGGTAGCCGGTCGCGTCGGCCTGGGGTCCGTGCGGGCTGTTCCAGAAGAACCGCAGCGTCGTCAGCACGCGCTCGAGTCCGGCAGCGCGATCGATCCAGCCGTTGTCGATCGCAATCGGGATGCCGGTCAGTCCGAATCCAACGGATGCGATGCTGGAGTTCGACGTCGGCGTGCTGCGGTCCTTTATCAGTCCGTTCTCCGGATTGGCCTCATACCAGAAGAAATCGAACGCCGTGTGTGCGACGAGTTCGAGGAATTCGTCGTCGGTCATGACGTCCGGGAGCGCGCTGATCCTACCGGAAAGCGGCCCCGGCTGGCCCGCCACGCCGATGGGTTCAACGAGGTAATCGTAATCCACGCCGTTCTCGACGTCGAAGTCTGTGAAGGTGGAGGCCGAAATGAGAGATTTCGTAACCCTGTCGAGGACGTCCCCTCCTGACGCCGCGCGATAGACATAGTGTCCCAGCGCACCGTCCGGCGGATCCCATCGTAGGATCACACTCCGATCCCCGGCGCGCGTCTCCAGAGCGGTCGGGGGGGAATCGGGCGGCAGGGTCGTGATCGAGACGGCAGCGATGAGGTCGAACCAGATCACTCTCGTTTCGCCGTTCGGCGCGCTGTCGGCAAAGCGGACGGTTTTCATGCTCGATGCCGTGTAGGCCCCGACCGGTTGGAAATCGTCGAGGGGCACGGCCACCCGCTGCCATGTCGTCGAGTCGGAATCCAGGCCTGACAGGTAATTGCCGAGCGGAACCAGACCGGATTTGTCGTTGTCGGTGTCCTCGAGACCGATGCGTGGAAGCTCGGCGGCGGGAATCTCGTCCGGACCGTTGAGATACATGAGCAGTGTGTCCATCTCAGACAGATCCTGGCCGGCCCAACCCGGCGCGGCGACGAACATCTCCCAGCGGCCCGTTCCGTGGCGGTACTCGAGAAGGCCTGAATTCTGGCCCGCGTATGCGTGCCTGTGCTCAACGGGAAGCTTGTTCGCGCTCGGGCCGAGAAGGTTCAGATAATCGCCAGATTCGGCAAACCCGAAGGAGGCATCGCGGTAGTCGCTCCCGGTCCGATCGTCGTCATCAAAGATCAGGACATGCTGCGCCTGAGATCCGGACAGCGGGCCGCTGCAGATCGTGAGGAGGGTGATCACGACACATTTCCACGGCGAAAATCGCAAGATCGGGTATCCTTAATTGACCATTTTCAGTAGCCCAGCGCCCTTGAGAGGCCGACGGTAAATCGCTGGGCGTCGCCCAACCTGCCGTAGTCGTTCCATGCGTAGTCGAACCTGAACTCCATTCCCGAGGCATCGACCAACAGACCGGCGCCGAGCGCCAGCCCCGCTTCGGAATCGTCCAGGAAGAGATTCTGGTATCCGGCGCGCGCAAAGAACAGATTCTGAAACGACCACTCGGCGCCCACGCTGATACTCTCCGTGTTGTCGTTCGGATGGAAGGCGTCAGCCACCAGGAGGAGATTGCTCGCCCGGCCCATCGCGATCGGATACCCAACGCCGACTCGAAAGAATATCGGAAGCGGATAGGCCTCGGTTTCCAACGCGCCGGGGAGGCTGCTGTTGTCCCCGAATTTGTCCGGATCCTGGTCGAATCGGATGCGCAAGTCGCGTCCGTCGAACGCCCCGCGACTTCCGAAATTCGAGATGCTCGCACCGAGGTAAGCGCGGAAAGGCAACTCGTAAATTACGCCCACGTCCATCGCCACCGCGCTCAACGAAGAGTTCCAGATCGTCTCCTGTACGTATTTGACCTGAGCCCCACCCGAGAATCTATCCGTGATTCGACGCGCGTATCCAACCCCGACCGCGAGGTCGTTCACGGTGTACTGTTCGCCGGTTCCCAGTGGCTGGGTAACGGTGCGGACAGCAATGTCACCCGAATTCAACGACGTCACGGTGAGTGAAACGGTGTTGTCGGCCCCCAGGTGGAAGGCAAGGGCCATGTAATTGTAGGTGATGTCGGCGATCCAGGGGCTATGTGTGAACTCGATGCCCGACTTTTCGAGGAGGCCGAGGGCGCCTGGGTTGAAATAGCCGGAGGCGGGTTCGTGGAACGACGCCACGCTCGCGTTGCCCATCCCGGCTGCCCGGGCGCTGGGCTCAATCAGGAGGAACTGGCCGATCGTGGTTCCCGCTTTCGATTGTGACAGGGCGTTCTCGCTCAGGGCGAAGGCCAGCAGCAGGGTGAGTCCCATCCACGCTGAAACGCCGGCCCGGCGACGCGGTGCTGATTCGTGCAGGGTGCTCATTTGATTATCGCAAATTTGCCTGTGTGCTGGCCCAGATCACCGGCGTCCACGTGGAAGATGTAGAGCCCGGGCGCGACCTCGAGGTTGTCCTTCGATCTCAGATTCCACGGCACCATTCCGGTCATCTGGCCGTCGTGGTGGAGCTCCTGCACGAGTTCCCCTCGCAAGGAATAGATTCTGAGGGTGGCTCCACGTGGGATCGCCCTGAACTCCAGCCGGCGCTCGCCGCGACCCGCAACGGCGAACCGCTCGGGCTCGAAGCTCGCCGAGGCAACGTAGGGGTTGGGCACGACGTAAGGCTCCGTTTCGTCGAAATCGGACTGTTCTTTCGCTTCATCGAGGCCGGCCCCCTTCAACTGGAATCTGAAAACGTCTTCAGGAGAGAACGGCCGGTTCACGACCAGGCGGTATGCGTCACCCTGGCCGGGAGGCGACGCCGGCATCGCGACGACGGACGTGTCGATCTGAAGCCGCCACACCGGGCGCTGGGTCGCAGAACCCTCGGCGATAGGGGTAATAATCTCGATGAACTCGCCGAAGGCGCTCAGCGTCTGATTTCCGTCGACGTCGCGGAAACGAAAATCGTAGCGCCTGCCGGACTCTTCGGAATCTATCCGAAACCGGGCAGGCGTGGCCGGCGCACCGATAGCCGCCAGAGAGGTATCGATCGGCTCGTCTGCGAAAGTGACGAGGATGTTCTCGGGAAACCCTGGGCGCCGCTCGTTGATCGGCAGCGCGATCGAATAATCGACAGCGATCACGACGTCGGTGTCACTGCCGCCCACAAAGCCCGATTCTTCCTGGTCGATGAAAACGGTCTGCGGCGTACTGAGGACGGGAAGCACGCCCGAGCCGACCGGACCGGAGCCGGCCCCCTCGAGATCACGACCGAGATCGAATAACTCCTCGCCGGTTGTGACGTCAAACATCTCGTACGTGGCTGCGCGCACGCTGTCGGCGAACCCTTTGAATCTGATCTCGAACGTATGCCCGTCGGGGACGAGTTCAGGAACGACTATCCGCGCCTGAACGTCGCCGTAACCTCGCCCTGCTGTGTGCTGGATGGTCGACTCATCTACGGAAGCCTCGACAAACCCAGGAACGGCAGGATTTGGCCTGACCTGCACGACGTTCTTTGGGAGGATCGTTCCGCCACGGGGCGTTCGAGAGACCGACGCTGAGTTCTCCGACGGGAAGAAGCCGAATCGGTCGGAACCATTGTCGTAGGCCGTGACGGCATAGTAGTACTCCTGCCCGTTCGTGACGGTCGAATCGACGTAGGAGTGGGTAATGCCGGTGTCATTTCCTAGATAGTAGGCAACCCCCTGCACTGTGAGGTTGCTGAAACCGGTCACGCCGTTGACAAGGTCGAATTGCGCAATCGGGCGACCTATCCCGAACGGGCCCGTGCCGCGTGCGTTCGTAATCACCTGCGCGTCGAGAAAGTTTGGATCCGTCGATCGATAGATCCGATAGCCCTCGAAATCGTTTCGGTTGCTGACGGGGTCGACGCCTTTCTCCGCCGCATTGTCCCAGGCCAGTTTGACGAAGCCGTCGCCGGCGTAGGCCTTCAACGTGGGCGTCGGTGGAGGGGTAGCGAACTGATAGTTGGCATCGTAGATCTTGGAAACGACGTCGACGTTCTCGCGCAGCTCATCCAAGTCGCCACCCCAGGCCAAAGCGAGGCTGAATCGTTCTCGCGCGCCGGCATTCAACCGGAAGGGGCCGGAGGCGAACAGGAAGCCGATGTTGTAGTTCAGAACCAGCGGCTCGTCGAACGCGACGGCTGGATCAGGATTTGAGAACTGCTCAAAAAGCCGGCGAGGCCATTCGTTCTGATTCGTGAAGAAGACCACATTGTCGGTTTCCGTGGTCGGCGCGCCGGCGCCGGCACGAATCCGGTTCATCTTGAATCCGGTCAGTCCGATCTGGTCCGACTCGTTCACGTCGGTCTGGTCGAAGTTCGGCTCTCCCGCCGTCGGGATGCCGTCACCTTCGCCTGTATCGGGCACTTCGCCCTCGCCGATATCGGCGAACACGCCGTCGGCTCCCGTATCATGAAACTCGGCAACCCAGTCCATGTCCTCGTCCCCCGTCCACCAGACGCCGGCGATATACGCCGGTTTTTCTTCCAGCGGGCCCAGCGCGCGCTCAAACAGCGGGAGGTCGTAGCGCGACATGACGGCGGCGCGAATCGCGTCCTGCCCCTCGATCCGCTCACCCGGCCCGCTATCCCTCCTCTCGTCGGTCATTCCATCCTCGTCATCGTCGATGCCGTTGAACGGATTACCGGGTGTTTCCAGATATGCGTATCCGAGGTACCCTGTCACAGCGCAGTTGCTGCTCAGGTTGGTCCCGTGCCCACCCTTGTCCCAGGTATAGACGAGGTCCTCTCCGAAATCTGTCAGGTAGAATGCGTTGTCGTCATCCGACTCTGCTACTCCATCGCATGAAACCGCGGATCCGCCGACTCCCGAGTCCATGTACAGACCGAAGATGATGTTGTCGTCGTAGTCGGTCGTGCCCTCGTTGACGATGTCGTAGTGCCAGAATATGACGTTCTGTGCCTGTGGGTTGGCCCACTGGAAGCCCCTGACTTCGACTCTGAGACCCAGCCCTCGTCTCGTCCGGTCGCGGCTGTCGGGGAAGAAGTTCCAGGCGTCGTAATACTGGTCGTCCATCACACTGAACGACTCCTGGTCGGCGTTCGGTCGTTTCCCGAAGAACCCGTTCCACGAGCCGCACCATCCGGGATCGTCGGGGTCGTCGAGTTTGTCGATCCAGCAGTTTTCGGGGTTGGAAGAGGGATTGATCGCGCCCGACGCATCCGCCGCACCGGGCCAGGTTCGCGGGTCATTCGATATCGCGACGGCTCTGCCCTGGTTGATGCTGGGGTCGCGCTCGAAATAGCCAAAGCGGGGCTCGAACCGCATAATCTGATCAGTGACGGGACTCCGCCCCTGCCGCTCGCGATAACCCGTCTCCATGATGTACGCCTGGCGCGTATTCTCTTGGATGATGTCGGCGAGAACAAACGGCGTAATGCCGTCGCTGTAGTTCAGACCCGAACCGCGGGGGACTTCGACTGAGTGAAAGATGCTGAGGTCCGGATTCACCTCGAAGTCACCGACCATGCCGAAGTTGTAGAACCGGGTGCGGATCCTGTTGGCGTCGTGCGTGCCCTGGCGCTCTGCATCGATCTTGCCCCGTTGCTCTGGGGGAACGGTGGGTTGGAGCTGTTGAGCCTGCGCCGGATAGCCGGCCAGAATCGTCAATCCTGCGGCAATCAACGAACGGATCAACGGCGCGCTCATACTGAAGAGCTCCAGTCTGGTTGCATGTTCGCCATCACCACTGTTTTTCATCTTCTAAAGTGACCCGGAGAATGAGAAACCGATCTCGATGCGGCGCGGCTCGCGGAATCGCGTGGGATTGTTCAGCTGGTTCTGCTGGGCTGCGGGCGTCAATGAGTAGTACGGACTTCCGGTATCGGCGAACACAAAGCCGTTGACGAAGTGTTCGTCGAAGAGATTGAAAACGCGTACGAAGCTGGTCAGGCTGAGACCCGCGAGCCGGAAAAACTTCTCGCCTCGCAGGTCCACGAGAAGCCAGTTGTTCTTCCGCCCTGAGTTCGGCTCCAGTTCGGACCCGAAAACGGACCCGATCGAAGGAGTAAACGGCTGTCCGCTGCCGGCGCGCAAAATTGCCGTGAGCGCGTGCTTGTTTCGCTCAAACCACGTGATCGTGCCGTTGAATGTATTCCGCTGATCCCAGTTGAAAGGAACCTGGCGCGGGCGGGGGTCCTCGCCGGCTGCCTGACGATTGAACGTTTCGCGGGGATCGCTGGAGTTGCCGGTGGCTCGCTGGAATGTGTAGTCGAGCGTCGTCCTGATCGCCCCGGGCCCTCTTTGATCCACCGAGATAGTAAACCCCTGCACCTCGCCGAAGTCAATGTTCGTGTACCGGCCGTAGCTCGCCGCGGTGTACGTCTGAACGAACTCGACTCCGAGCAGATCGCGGACGTCCTTGTAGAACAGGCTCAAATCCACTCCGAGCCAGGGAGCGACTTCCGACTTGAACCCGAACTCGTACTGGACGGTGAACTCAGGATCGAGGTCGGGATTGCCAAGAACGCCTTTCGCCTCCTCGGCGCCAAACTGCAGATCTTCGAGGATGGAATAGTCGGAGTTCGAGAACATGATGCCGAGCTCGGGCATCTGGTAAAAGTGCCCGTACGAGAAAAACATCGACGCGCGATCGAGTATCGGAAACGAGATCCCAAGGCGAGGTGCGAGCACGATTTTGGCGCTGGTGCTCTGCGCCTGCGACTCCGGGGCGCCTTCGATGGAGTTTGCAGGGTTGGCCAGATCGCTTGGAATCGTCGAGTTCGCGTCAAAATATTCGAGCCGAAGCCCGGCGCGGACTCTGAGGTCGCGCCACTCGACGCGATCCTGGGCGTAGAGAGCTCCTGCGACCGGAGTATAGTTGAGAACGACAGCCCCAATCGTATCGGTGCGCGCGATGAGCTGCTGCACACCGTCCACTGTCGTATTCACGAGCTGCCCCGGCGATCCGAACTTGAGGTCAAACGATTGCGCTTCCAGACCCACCTTGGCCAGGTGCACGTTGCCTATCTGGTTGGTAACCGATCCTTTAATTACCAGAGCATTCGTCGTCTGGATGAATCGTCCGAGCTCAACCCCCTGCACAATCGCGCCGTTCTCATAGCTCGCGCTGCCTTGTGGAGCGCCGGCCTCGAAGTATCGAGGGTCGAATACGCTTTCGTACTTATAGTCGCTGTAGTCGAAATAATTCTGACGGGCGCTCAGCGTGTAAAAGAGGCTGTTCGACAGCGTGTGCGTGAGGTCAAGCCCGTGAACAATGGAGAATTCATCCTGATCTCTCAAGGCGTCAGGATTGTACCGCAAGCCGTAGCTGTAGCGCTTCCGGTCGATCTGATTACCGAGAATCTGGTACTCCAGCTTCACGTTCTGGATTGACCGGTTGGTGATCTTGCCAAGCCAGTTCCAGCGGCTCTCTGTTCCCAGCGGAACCGTCGCACCGTCTCCTGTGCCGACGAAAATGCTCCGCTCGAAATCTGACGTATCCGTCGGAACGAAGCGGCGTTCGCCGACGAAATAGCCGCCATTTACGTAGCGCTGACCGTTGAACAGGAATGACGTTTTCGGGATCACGGGTGTCGGACCACTCAAGCCGATCTGGTAGTTGCGGACCGTCGTCGGATCGATGTCGTCTATCTCCGGAAAATAGTCCGTCGTGTCACCGAGCGAGTTGACGAACGTCTCGTTTCCCGGGCTTACAAAGTCGCCTCCGAACACCTCGACGTTGAACTGATAGTCCTCCTGGTCGCCGCTGCGAAGCACGGCGTTGACCACGCCGCTCATGGCCTGGCCGTATTCGGCGTCGTACGTGCCGCTAATGACCTGAACCTCCTGGAGGACCGATCGGTCGAGCTGCACCGACGACTGGTTGTTGTAAGGGTTGTTGACGGAGACGCCGTCGACCTGAAACTGGACCTCACCCGTTCGCCCGCCCCGGAAGTGCAGATCACCTGCGGCGTCTTCGACGATGCCGGCCTGCAGGTTAACGATGTCTTTCAGCTCCTGAACCGGAAGCTTCTCGATGTCCTCTCTAGCGAGCGTAGCCATCGAGCTCGTCAGCGAAACATCCACGATCGGGCGCTCCGCCGAGACGACGACTTCCTCGCCTTCGAACATCTCCTCGCTGAGCGAGACATTGAGCGTCGTCGTGTTGTTGGAAGTGATGAGGACTTCTTCGACGACCTTGGTCTGGTAGCCGACGCTGCTGAAGCGTACCCTGTGGGGGCCGACCGGGATATTGATGACGGCGTACTGGCCGTTCAGATCGGTGGCGGTTCCGAGCGACGTTCCGACGAAGAAAACGGTTGCCCCGATAAGGGCCTCACCGTTCTCATCCGTCACGCGGCCGGCGAGCTTCCCTGACTGAGCCAGAAGAAATTCTGGAGAGAGCGCGAGAACAAGGAGCAGGATGAACAACTGTGCTCGCCGCAACGTGCCGTATCTGTTGTTCATCGCGAATTCGATTTAGAGGGACTCCGGCCGCTGGGCCGATACCCGGTTCGGGGTACGGCGGGGGTCGAATGAAGGTCCGACCCCCGCCGACTCCTATCGATTCAGTAGTCCGGGGTTACTTCACCAGCACGAGCCGATCCGTACGGCTCCGCGTGACATTCGCGTCAGACTTGAGCGCGACGCGATAGAAGTACAGGCCCGACGTCAAATCCTTGGCATCGAATGTCACTTCGTGCCGGCCGGCCGCCTGAATACCGGGCGCCAGCTCAGCTACTTTCTGACCCAGGACGCTGAAGACCTCGATCGTCACCTCGCCCGAGTTCGGGATAGCGTAAGCGATCCGTGTGCTGGGATTGAACGGGTTCGGGTAGCTGCCGTACAGCTTGATGGACTCCGGAATCTCGGTCACGTCTTCTACTGCAGTGCCGATGATCGAATTCGGATCCAAATAGCCGTAAATGCTGGCTCCTTCGCCGCCACCCCCGCGCTCGTTGATGATCCAGGTGCGCATGGCGTAGCTGTCGCCTTCGGTCTCCAGGAAATCCCCCTCGAGGAAGTTCAACGCAGTCCAGAGCTTGCGATCCCCCAGGTCCTCGGGATACGCGAGCGCCTTCGTGAGATCGATCGCGATCTCGATCTGGTACCCTTCGTCGACATCACTCGGGTCTGCCGCGGTCGAGGCGCCCTTCAAGCCGACGGCCGCTACTACGGCCGTTGGATCCTCGGTGTTGAAGGTGAGTGCATCAGCACCGTACGCAATCGCTCCCATCGAGTCAACGCGGAAGTCAAACCTGCGAGTCCACTTGGCCCCGCGGGTTGTGAGGCTGTCCTGGTCGCGAAGGAAGAGGTACATACCGTCCATGCCACCTTCGGCGCTCGATCCACTGACTGCCTGGTCATCCACATCCAGCCCGACGTAGAGTATGGTGTCCTTGTGGAACATTTTGATGCGAGCGATCGACGGATCGACAACGAGGGCGTCGCCCTGCCCGAAAACGTCCGGCCGGAAAAAGAACTGGTAGTACTTGGCGACCTCAGGGTTCATGTCGAGCACAGACTGTTCGGCCTGATAGCCAACGTGGAATATCGGCTCTATCCGTACCCATGCAGGATCGTCGAGATTTCCGTCGATTGTCGGCGCGTCGAAGAGCTCGCCGCTGGGGACTGTAAACTCCGGCTCGGTGACCTCAGGGGCAGCTCCCGAACTGACCGTCACGTCGGGCGAGCCGAGGATGTACGCGATCCCGTCGTTGAAGTTGTTGCCCCACAGATTCTGCCACCAGACACGGGATAGAAAGTTGTTATCCGGATCCGCCGGCCAGGCGTAGTCGTGGTCTTGGAGCGCGATGTTCCACGCGGTCTTGTCGCCATCCGGCTGCGTGTAGTCGTAACCCAGGACAGACATGTCGATCCTCATCTCCATCGTGTAGCCGACGTCCTCGCCATGCGTATCATCATTAGCGATACCGTCTACGACCGTGCGCGCGTCCCAAACGGCGATGTTCGCCGAATCCCGTCCGGCCACTCGGTCATGGCCGTAGAAGCCATGGAAGCGCGGCTCAACCCCGGGAAGTGGGCGGTTGGTGCCGATGAGGGTGCCGTCGTCGTATGTGGTCGTGGCATCTGTGGTATCGTTGGAGTTCCACCACGAATAGAAGAATTCTGTCCGGTTGCCCTGGAAGAAGTTCCTCACCGGGGCGCCCTCCGCATCCTTTCGTGCTTCGACGAACCGAGCCCGGTCGAGGATGTTCATAATGAAGCCATCCATGCCCCAGAGGCCGGTCGCGCCGCCGATCGACTTGTCTTGCACCATGGCGCCGAGCCAGAGCGTGTTTCCGTCTCGCAGGACATAGACCATGCCGTTATTCGGATCAGGCGGGTCGAGCAACGTGGGAGTACCTTCGACGAACTGGCCGAAGCCTGGTTGATCCTTGTTCCACACCAGCTCGATCGTCTCTGCCTGCATCCATTCGGGCTCGTTCAACTGGCCGTCCAGCGTCATCTCAGCGCCCTCGACGTCGCGGGCCCAGATAACGTCGAATCCGTTTCGAATCGGCTGTGCCTTGACGGGGAGCGCTGCTGGAAGCGCTACCGCCAATAGTAGAATGGCGACAGCCATCTTTATGGAAATGTGTCTCATGATTAGAAGTTTTGTGTTATAACCAGGGATTGTTGGTCCCCGGTAAGAGGTCCGGCGGGTAGTTAAGAATCCGATATATATCATAGTGAAGGGGCGCCTATTCCTCAACTTTCAGCTTGAAAATTCAAGTAACCGGGTACTAACAAGGGCAGATGGAAGATGGCAGATGGAAGATGGCAGATGGAAGTGGGGCGCGGCACGTGCAAGGTTCATTGTGCATAGTGCAACATTTCTTGTTCGTCTGCTCGCGCTTCGATGACGGAGACTTAACTTTGGCCGGCCCCTACGGATCGTGGGGTCTGCTTGGGCCCACCGACGCAAGCCGGAATCCAGGCAGCGTTACTCTGGATCCCGGATCAAGTCCGGGATGACACTATATGGCGCCGTCCCCATTTGCCATCTTCCATCCATCGTCAATCCAAA
>DATKEJ010000464.1:0-6539 GCA_035512315.1 Rhodothermales bacterium
AATCCAATAGATCCGAATCGTCTCATCGCGTAGTCTGCCGTTAGAGCCGCGACGACTCCGTTGACGGTCTGGTGTGCTCGGGGCCGCGGATACAGTCGAAATTCGGCCGAGTTACGGCTTTCCGCTCAAAAAATCAAGTAGGGACATGCCGCCAGGCATGTCCTCTGCGGGATACATCATCTCGGACATGCCTGACGGCATGTCCCTACCGGCGTACGTCATCTCGGACATGCCTGGCGGCATGTCCCTACCGGCTCTGGATCTCCCACCGTCTGACGAGGCCGTCAATGAATCGTATGATATAAACCCGACCGTTGCTTGCCGGGAACTCAAGAACCTCCATCGTATGCGCTCCATCACTCTGGGCGGGCTCGACGACCGCGCCGTCACCGAGCACGTGGGACACCTCTGCAACGGTCATCCCGAGCTGCACTTTCCCGACCGGTTCCGTGATCTTCGGCTTCGAACTCCCGCACCCCGCCAGAAGGAAGCAAACGGTGCAAACGCCCAGAATCTTTGTCAGGTAGAGTCGCATGTCGGAAGCCGGTTCTGATCAATGGTGAAACGAAAGCGGTGAATAATAGGCACGGGATGTCAATGAATGGAAGCGAAGAAAGTTCTAATCCGTCGAACGTCGAACGTCCAGCGTCGAACGTCCCCTAACCCTTAGGTCCGGTTGAAACGCATATGACCATCCCCGTTTACCGGACTTCGGAAGCCGGACCCGATCCTGAACCGGATCCTGGGGCGGCTCCGGGTGACGGTTGCAGTCGTGCGGGCAGTGCGTTCGACGCTTGACGTTCGACGCTTGACGTTTGACGTTCGACGTTTGACGCTCGACGTAACACTATCACAAACAAACCGCCACTTTCGCATAACGCGTGAGAGAGAGGGACGTGCGACCTTCTGGTCCGAGACGCAACTAACGGGAGGAAGAATGGAGTGGACCGGTTCGTTTCGTTCGATCTGGGTTTCGGACCTTCATCTAGGAACGCGCTCGTCGCAGGTCGATCGTTTCCTCGACCTGCTCAGAAACACCGAATCCGACTACCTGTACCTCGTCGGTGACATTGTCGACGGCTGGGCGCTGCGACGCCATTGGTATTGGCCCCAGGCTCACAACGATGTCATCCAGAAGCTCCTGCGGAAAGCGCGGAAGGGTACCCAGGTCGTCTACATCCCCGGGAATCATGACGAGTTCGCCAGGCACTTCATCAATCTGCGGCTCGGCGACATCCAGGTAGAAAGGCGCCGTGTTCACACGACGGCCGACGGGCGAAAGCTGCTTGTGGTCCACGGTGACGAGTTTGACGGACTCGTCGCCCGGGCTAAGTGGCTGATGAAGCTCGGATCAAGGGGATACGACCTCGCACTGGGAATCAACCGGGTCCTTTATCCTCTACTTTCGAAGGTCGGCCGGTCGCACTGGTCATTCTCGCAGTTCGCGAAGCAGAAGTCCAAGCAGGCGCTTCAGTTCATATCAGACTTCGAGAACATGGTGGTCAGGGAAGCCTTGCAGAGCGATGTCGACGGCGTCGTCTGCGGACACATCCATAAGCCGGAGATCCGTCACTTCGGAGATCTCCTCTACGCCAATACCGGAGACTGGGTCGAGAGCTGTTCGCTTCTCGTTGAGCATTACAACGGAGACCTCGAGCTCGTTAGTCACGCGCGCGGCCCTGCCGCCGAAGCATTTCAGGCGACTGGAGACGGACAGTACGGTTCCTCCCTCGGTATATCGTGGGTTTACCACCTTCAAGAGTAGTTCGACAGAGGACCATTTCCTTATATTGGTCGGGCTCGGACACATCGAGCGGTTTGACCAGTTTTCCTGCAGAGCTCCACCAGCCGAGTATTGTTTGGGAGACGCTCCAGTTGCACATTAGGCGCCGCACTCGTCAGATCAATTGCAGCCGTACAAATCAGTCATTAGGAACACGCGTCGAATCATTGCCGGGGCCCTCTGCGCATTGATTCTGGCGGCATCGACAGCGCCCTGTGTTTTGGCGCAGGTCAAACGAAGTACAGTCCGCTTCAACAGGCTGACCCAGCACGACGGCCTGAGCAACAACGTCATTCAGACCATCCTCCAGGACAACCAGGGGTTTCTATGGATCGGCACGGTCGACGGGCTGAATCGATTCGATGGTTACGAGTTCGAGACCTTCGTCCATGATCCGGCCAACGCCCAGAGCCTCGGCGACAACTCGGTGATCACGATGGCGCTGGCGCCGGACAGCACGATATGGATCGGCAGCTTTCTCGGCCTGAATAGCTTCGATCCGCGAACGGATACTTTCAGCCGCTACTCACACCAGGCCGGCAATCCCAACAGCCTGTCGCACAACACGGTGAACGGCCTTGCATTTTCCCCTGACGGTATCCTGTGGGTAGCCACGTTCGGCGGAGGTCTTAACCGGTTCGACGTCAAGTCGGGATCCTGGACCAGCTTTCGACATAACTCCTCGAGTCCGAACAGCATTTCGTCGGATTTGATCAATGCCGTCGCCGTCGACATGGAGGGTAACGTGTGGGCCGGAACGGCGGATGCAGGTCTGAACCGGCTCGACACCGCAACGGGTCGTTTCTACCAATACTTTGCGCAGCCCGGGGGCATAAACGCGAATTCGGTCGGAGCCCTCCTGGTCGGTACCGACGGCACGGTCTGGGTAGGAAGTGAGGGCCTGAACTCGTATGACCGTGAAAACGATCGGTTCGTTCGATACCCGGTCAATCGCGAGGCTCAGTTGTCGGGACCGGCGGTCAACGACATTACGGCCATAGTCGAGGATGATGACAACCAACTCTGGATCGGCACCGACTCAGGCGGTCTTCTCATGCTCGACCTCGAGAGCGGAAATTTCGAGCGGTTCACGGCCGATCCCCAGCTGAGCATCTCTCTTGCCAGCCAAAGCGTTCTGTCGATCATGGAAGACCGGTCCGGCGTGCTCTGGGTCGGCACATCCGACGGGCTGAACTCGGTCGACCTCAACGCCGGCTCTTTTACGATGCTGACGAATGAACGGGCGGAGGGCTTCGGCAATCTGGTCTATGAAGATGCCGCCGGTACACTCTGGGTTGGGTCCCGAAATGATGGACTCTACGGCTACAACATCAACAGTGGGCGAGCCTGGCATTACCGGCACAATCCCCTCGACCGTCAGAGCCTGAGTTGGGACGACGTCGCGGCGATTCACCAGGCGCCCGACGACGACCAAACACTGTGGGTGGGGACTTGGGGCGGCGGACTGAACCGCCTCGACATCCGAACCGGGTCTTTCGGCCGGTATCCAATCTCGGCGGCGGCAACCTCGAGGGCGTTGTCCAGCGGTGTGGTATCGAGTCTACAGTCCGATCCTGTTTACCCTGTCTTCCTGTGGATCGGCACGTGGGGGCGTGGGATCGACATGCTGGACACGGAGGTCGGTATCTTCGAGCATTTCAACGTCGGCGCGAGCGACTCCACGCTTTCGGGCCCTAACGTCGCCCACATCGTCGCTGCCGATACGCTGCTCTGGATCGCGGTTGACGGCGGCGGACTCAATGTGCTCGATCCCGCAACAGGCAAGTTTCGCGTTTACTCTCACGATCCCGATGACCCGACGTCCATCAGCCACAACGGCGTCAGGGTCATTTATCGATCGGAGATTGACTCTACCATTTTCTGGATCGGCACGTGGAGCGGCGGTCTCAATCGGTTCGACACCAAAACCGGGAAGTTCGAGTGGTTCACTGAGCGAAACAGCGGGCTTCCTTCAAACGTCGTGAACGATATAACAGAGGATTCCGAAGGCGTCCTCTGGCTCGCAACGAATGCGGGTGTCTGCCGATTCGACAGCGAGACCAGGAGCTTCATAGCGTACGGTGACATCTCCGGGCTGGCTACGACTGCCGCGACGGTTGCCTTGCGCCGGCGCAACGGCGATCTCGTCTTCGGGGGGCCCGGCTGGGTAGCGATCATGGGCGCCGGTGACCTTTCCACGAATGAGCAGCCGCCAAACGTCGTTCTCACCGACTTTCGCGTCTCGGGGAAATCGCTTGTTCCAGGGGAGGGATCGCCACTCGAGAAACCGATCGGGGAAACACGCGAGATCATCCTGAACCACGACCAGAAAGACCTGGCAATCGATTTCGTAGGCCTCCATTTTTCAGCTCCGGCCGACAACACCTATCGGTACCAGCTCGAACCGTATGAAGCGACCTGGCACGAGGGCTCGGTCCGAACAGCCATATATACGAACCTTGATCCGGGCCGCTATACGTTCAGAGTCAACGCGGCGAATCCCGACGGCGTCTGGAACCCGGACGACGTTGTTCTGACGATTCACATTCTTCCGCCCTGGTACCTCTCCACGATCGCATTCGTGGCTTATTTCTTCCTCTTTTTGTTCACGGTGGTCGGAGTCGATCGGGTGCAGCGACGACGACACATCCGCCTCGAGAGGGAACGGACCAGAGAAAAGGAGCTGGAACAGGCACGCGAACTGGAGGCGGCCTATAGGGAACTCCAGTCCACCCAGACGCAGCTGATTCACGCTGAAAAGATGGCCTCTTTGGGGCAGCTTACGGCCGGAATTGCGCACGAGATCAGGAACCCCCTCAATTTCGTCAACAACTTTTCGGAATTGTCGACTGAGATGATCGACGAGATTCTGGAGATGCTTGGAAAGTCGGGGGCTAACGGCGCCGGCGCCGGCGACACCGTCGATGACGTGACGGCGATCTTGACCGACCTGCGATTCAATCAGACGAAGATTACGGAGCACGGAAAACGGGCCGACTCCATCGTGCGAAACATGCTGGAGCACTCTCGCGAATCTCCGGGAGAGAGAAAACCGACCGATATCAATAGCCTTCTCGAGGAGTACATCGGGCTGGCTTACCACGGCATGCGGGCCGCAGATTCCGAGCTTGTGGCGCACATCGTGAAAAACTTCGACAAGAGTCTAGGCGAGGTTGACATCATTACACAGGATTTCGCGCGCGTTTGCCTGAATCTCTTGAACAACGCGTTCTACGCAGTCCATCAGAAGGCTAAGGCGACCGAAGAGGGCTACGAACCGACGGTGACGGTCACCACAAGGCGTGCCGGCGATAAGGCTGTCGTCATGGTGGCCGACAACGGGATCGGGATCCCCGACGATGTCATCGACAAGATTTTCGTTCCATTCTTCACTACGAAGCCGACAGGAAGCGGAACCGGACTTGGGCTGTCGCTAAGCTACGACATCATCGTCCAGGGCCACGGCGGGACGCTTAGCGTTGAAAAAACGCCGGGGGGCGGAGCGACGTTCGTGATCACCGTGCCGCTACAGGGAGCGAGTGCCAATCCGACACGGATGTGAGTATTTTGTCGTCGGCTCGTCTCAGTGGCTTCTCAACAACCTGGAATCTGTACGTTGGCGCGAGTTCTCGTCCTTGGAGCCGGAATGGTCGGCAGCGCGATCGCCCGCGATCTCGCCTCGAACCATGTCGTCTGCATCGCCGATCTGAATAGAGACCTACTCGGCGAATTGGCATCGCAGGGGCTCGACGAATTGATGCTCGACGTGACCGACAGGGACGCGTTGTTGCGTGCAGTTGATCGGTACGATCTGGTGGTGGGCGCCGTGCCGGGATTCGTGGGTTTCCGAACGCTCGAGACCATCATCTCCACCGGCAAACCCGTAGTCGACATCTCCTTCTTCCCGGAGAACGCCCTGTCACTCGACGCCCTCGCAAGACGTACGGGGTCGGTTGCTGTGGTGGACGCAGGGATAGCGCCGGGTCTCGACAACCTTATCCTTGGTCATCACGACCGGAGCATGAAGGTCGAACGCTTCGAGTGTCTCGTCGGGGGACTGCCAAAGCACCGGCGCTGGCCCTTCGAGTATAAGGCGCCCTTCTCTCCAATCGACGTCATCGAACTGTACACAAGGCCCGCGCGCTTCGTGGAAGCAGGCGCGACGGTGATACGTCCTGCACTGTCGGATGCCGAGTTGGTCCATTTCGATGGAGTCGGAACCCTGGAGGCGTTCAACACTGACGGACTGCGGACGCTCATCGCGACGATGCCCCACATCCCATACATGAAAGAGAAAACGCTGCGCTATCCCGGTCACATCGCGCTGATCAAAGCCCTGCAGGAATCCGGGTTCTTCTCTGAAGAAGAGATCGAGGTGAACGGAGCGCTGATCAAACCGCTCGAATTCACTTCGAGGCTTCTGATGGACCACTGGCACCTCGAGCCCAACGAGCCGGAGTTCACGATCATGCGTGTCACCGTAGAGGGAAAGAGCGGCGACAAAAGCGAACGATTCGTGTACGACCTTTATGACGAGTACGACTCCGCAAGCGGGACTTCCTCGATGGCGAGAACAACCGGGTATACCTGCGCCGCCGTCGCCGAACTCATTATCAACGGCCACTTCTCAAAGATCGGAGTCTCACCTCCCGAAATGGTGGGTCGAGAGGTGGGGTGTTTCGGTCGAGTAGTCGGATATCTGGCGGAAAGGGGGGTGAGATTGGTGCTTAGTACTTAGTGCAGGGTGCAGGGGGCA
>DATKEJ010000465.1:0-4292 GCA_035512315.1 Rhodothermales bacterium
GTACCTCGAACTGGGGCCTGATTTCGTAGAGCTTCTGAACGGGGACTTCGCTATTGCGCTTCTTGACAGGCGAAATTCGAGACTTCTTCTGTACAAGGACCGACTCGGCGTCAAACCCCTTTATTACTACTGGAATGCGTCGGGTGTCTTCGCGTTCGCATCCGAGATCAAGGCTTTCGTCGCAGCCGGGATCGACCTTAGCATCGATGAGCGTGCAGTCCAACAATACTTCGCGTTCAAGTATGTGCCAAGGGACGACACCCTGTTTTCGAATGTCAAACGACTCCACCCGGGTTCCGTCCTTGAACTCGATATCGAAGCAAAGAGCTTCTCCCAGCGCCGATATTGGACACCAGATTGCAGCTCAAGTACGGCGCGTCTTTCCTATTCCGACGGGAAAGCCCGGCTGTTAGAACTGCTGGAAGACGCCGTGCGAATTCGGCTCGTGTCAGACGTTCCGGTCGGTTCGTTCCTCTCAGGCGGCGTCGACTCGTCCGCGATTGCCTACTTCCTGCGTGATGAGCCGCGCCTGACTCACTTCTGTGCAAGGAAATCGGAGGTGGACATTCGCAAGGAGGGCACGACCGCCGACTTTCCGGCCGCCCTCAGACTATCCAAGGATTGGCGATTGAGACTCCGGCCTGCAGACATCGGCCAAAAGAATTTGACGCTCCATCACATAGCCCAGACGGTCTATCACTCGGACGATCTGATCGCGGACGGATCCCAAATTCCGTCATTTGAGATCGCCCGTGCAGCGAGCGCATCCTGCCCAGTCATGCTCTCGGGCATGGGAGCCGACGAGATTTTTTACGGCTATGCCTCCCATGTCCTTACACTCCTTGCCATTTATTTCGACAAACTGCCGACCGCCGTAGCGAAGCACGTGGCGAGCTTGTTCGGTCGGCTGGATCAGGGTCGTGGGACATTCAAAGCTTATAGGCGATGGCTGCACCGATTTGGACGGTATTATGCCGACGCTGATCGGAGATTCGGGGCTTTCGCAATCGTAGGTGACCTCGAGAACTCTATGCGGCTGCTCAAGAAACACGAGTCTCCGGTCAGAGATGTGATTACCGAGTACTTCCCCATAGAACGAGATCCTTTCGAGAGCTTGACTCGCTTTGAGCTCGACAATTTCCTGGTCAAGAATCTGAACTACTTCGACAGGACGTGCATGGCGCACGGTGTCGAGGGTCGGGTTCCATTCATGGATCACCGGCTGGTCGAGTTTGCCCTATCTCTGCCGCGGAACTACAAGATGTCACATCTTGGCAGGCAAAAGCGCATTTTGAAGGACGCCCTTCACGCCAAGGTTCCAAACCACATTCTTAGCCGTCGAAAGGCAGGATTTGGGATGCCGCTTCGGAGCATATTCAGCAACATGGAAATGATTGATGAGCTTCTCGAAGTCGATTTCTTTGGCGGATTCGAAATGTTTGACATCGACCATATTCGACTGATAGTTAGCGCCCACGTGGATGGGCGAGAAGACAACTCGGCCATCATCTATGCGCTGATCTCATACCAGGAGTGGTACAAACAATTCTGCCGTCAGGAGGTGACGGCATGAAACAACTCACCCAACAACTCAAGTCCGGGCACATGGAACTCCTCGAGGCCCCGTTCCCGGCACTCGACGCCCAAACCGTCCTCGTCCGAAACCACTATTCCGTCATCAGCGCCGGCACCGAGGGCAAGTCCGTCCGCGACGCCCGCCGCGGATACCTCAGCAAGGCCCGCACCCGCCAGAAGGAGGTCAAGCAGGTCTTCCAGGCGGTGAAGCTGAACGGTTTCTCCCAGACGTACGATCTCGTCATGAACAAGCTCGAAGCGCCGTCGGCCTTGGGGTACAACTGCGCAGGTGTAGTGATCCGCGTGGGAAGCGACGTAACCGAATTTGCGGTTGGCGATCGCGTCGCGTGCGGCGGCAACAGCGCCGTCCACGCCGAGGTTGTGGCCGCCCGCAGGCATCTCTGCGTAAAGGTGGCCGATCACGTTGACCTGCGACATGCAGCCTTTACAACCATAGGGGCCGTGGCGCTACAGGGCATCCGTCAGGCGGAGGTGGGCATCGGTTCCAATTGCCTCGTCATCGGTCTCGGACTCGTCGGCCTGCTTTCGATGCAACTGCTGGAGGCGGCCGGTATCCGGGCCATCGGCGTCGACGTCGATCCGGACCAAGTGGACCTGGCCAGGAGAGCGGGCGCCGTTTGCGCATTTACGAGAGATTCCGACCGCCTGGAAGAGACGATCCTGCACGCGAGCCGCGGCAGGGGAGTGGATGCCGTCATCATCTCCGCGTCGACGGATTCCATCGACCCCGTGGAGTTGGCAGGACGCGTGTCGCGGCAAAAAGGACGCGTCGTCGTGGTCGGGGCCGTCCCGACAGGGTTCAGTCGAGAACAATACTATCGAAAGGAACTCGATCTCCGGATGTCATGCTCGTACGGGCCGGGACGATACGATCCAACCTACGAGGAACGTGGCGTCGACTATCCGATCGGATACGTCCGCTGGACCGAGAACCGCAACATGCAGGCTTTCGTCGACCTGCTGGAGCAACGCAAGATTTCCCTCGAGCCCCTGATAACGCACGCGTTCCCGTTCGAACGGGCGACGGAGGCATACGACGTCGTTCTGGCCCGCGATGAACCGATTGGAGGCGTGCTGCTCGAGTACGATGTTACCGGCCATCTTGACCGGAGAGTCAAGACTTCGAACGGCTCCCGTCCCGTCGAGCCGGGGCCCATCCGCGCAGGATTCATCGGCGCCGGCTCGTTTGCGACGAATATCCTGCTGCCTGTTGTCGAGAATTCGGCCGATCTGGTCGGTGTTGCGACCGCGCGTCCGAACAATGCGCGATACGTCGCCGATAAGTTTGGATTCGACTATTGCACCGGCGATGTCGACGACATTCTGTTGGACGGACGCATCAATGTGGTTTTCATCGCTACCAGGCACAACCTGCACGCATCGCAGGTCATCGCTGCCCTCGAGGCCGGCAAGCATGTTTTCGTCGAGAAGCCGCTTTGCCTTTCGATCGAAGAACTGGAAGCGATCGAGACCGCCTACGCAGGTTCCGATCGTCGCCTTATGGTCGGATTCAACCGGAGGTTTGCTCCTCTCGTCCGGCGCATGAAGGAGAGGCTGCCCGACGAAGTCCCAATGGCAATAAACTACCGGATCAACGCCGGTACGGTACCACTCGGTCACTGGATTCACGATCCAGCCGTTGGCGGCGGGCGGATCGTTGGCGAACTGTGCCACTTCATCGATCTCGCGGCCTACATCGCAGATGCCCCGATCGTGTCGGTGTGTGCGCAGGGAATGGATGATCCGTTTTATCTGCACGATACCCTCTCGGCCCAGCTCGCATTTTCGAACGGGAGCATGGCCTCGATTTCATACTTCTCCAACGGGAGCAAGCGCTTGTCAAAGGAATACCTGGAGGTGTTCTGTGCCGGACAGGTCGCGGTGATCGATGATTTCCGAACGCTCACCGTCCATGGGGAGAAGACCTCGAAGCAGCGTCTCCGATCACAGGACAAAGGCCATGTCGAGGAGATCCGGCAATTCCTGCACGCCGTGACGTCCGGAGAACAGACACCGATCCCGGTTCACGAAATTCTCGCGACCACTCGGGCCACGTTCAAGATCCGCGAGGCGCTTCGGTCCGGCCAGACCATGGTCCTTTGAGACTGCACGAACGACATACCCCACCATTGAGGTTTGATCCCGTTTATCTGATTCGAGAGTCCGTTGTGGATAGCATCCGCTGGGCCGCGTTTCAAGCACGAGGAAGGTTTGCTGCCGAAGTCGAAAGTGACCGGTTGCATCTCGAGAAGACGATGGAGTGGCTCGAACTGGCGGCACAGAACGGAAACGGTGGGGTTGCGAGTCATTATGATCCGGTGCGCGGCAGATGGCTATCGCCCTTTCCGGAAACGACGGGCTATGTAATACCGACTCTGTTCGACTATGCTCGGTTCTCAGGGCAGCCACGATTTGCCGCGCTGGCGATTCAACTGACGGATTGGCTCGCACGCGTGCAGTTGCCGGACGGCGGCTGCATGCGTGGAGTCTATGACGAAGCACGGGCTTTTTCAGAACCGATCGTCTTCAACACCGGACAAAATCTTCTCGGTTTTATCCGCACGTATGACGAAACAGGGGACCAGAAGTATCTGAAGTACGCACGAAAGGCCGGCGATTTCTTGGTTGCCAGCACGGATGACGGAGGTGTATGGGACAAGAACTTGTTGCGCGGCTTACAGCACACGATTAATGCA
>DATKEJ010000466.1:0-4525 GCA_035512315.1 Rhodothermales bacterium
AGATCCGTCGCGAATGCCCGTTTCATCACGGCCATGTCGGCGATGCCGGCCTCCATACGCGCTTGAGCGTGGCCTCCGATATAGATGAGGAAGTCCTGATTGACTCGATCCCAGTAGGCGTCGTAGGCCCAATTGTAGATCTCGTAATCCGTCCATTCTGTGAATCGGCCGCGGTTGTCCTCGACTTTCGGGATGCCGGCCGCCTCAACCAGCGGGATGAGATCTTCGGACACGACCACTGCATCTTCCAGGCCGGCCGTCGTGAATGAGACGATCAGGGAGGTGCGCTCCTCTTCATCCCAGACGACGTAGCCCTTCACGTCATCGCGGAATTGTTCGAGGGCTTCCCCGACGCCGTCGAACTCCGTGAATCGGAAATCGTAGACCTCCGTCAAATAATCTCTGAGCGGCTCGTCGAAGGAGTAGGGCCATTCGGTTGGATAGAGGAAATAGAGGTTCGGTGCGTCACGGTTGACGAGCCCCTGAAGGCTAACCAGGAAGGCCTTCTCGGCGAGTCCGTCGCCGACGCTCCAGCGATTGTCGAGGGTCATCGTGAATGCTGCGCGCTCGTTTTGGGCGGGGGACGTTGTGGCCGGAAGTGCGAGGAGCGACGTGGTCACCGCGAACGCTACCCGCGTCCGAACTTGAGGAAGGAGAGAGATGTCCATATTCCGTTATTGCATTATCGGTTTGTTGTTCTCGGTTTCGAATTCAGCGCGGTCGGCATGTTGCACTTGAGACTTCGTTGCCTGGATCCCCACCTGGGGGGATGACGATACCCCCTGAACCTGGAACCTGGAACCTGGAACCTGGAACCTGAAACGGTTATAGCCCCGCCGCTCGAAGCGACGCACTCGCCTCATAGACGCGGAGTCTCGCCCTGTTCATGCTTCCGATGGGCGTGAAGTCGTCAGACGCCACGTTCCAAGGATTGAACGCCTGTCTGTCGAGCGTTTTATCGATTTCGCTCCCGCGCGAGATTACCACTTGGGCGATCGTGACGAAAGGTGCGTCCCACTCGACGGTCGCGTCCTCGATGGGAGTCTGCGTGGCATTGACATACTCTTGAACCTGAAAGTCGAACACGACATCGTCTCGCTGCAAACGGTCGATCAGCTCGGCGCCGAGATCGACGGTCGCGGTCGGATGCGCGGATTTCTCCACCGTGGGCGCCATTCGATACTTAACCGCGGTCGAACCGATCACGAGCGGCGCTCGGCTGTAGAATGCCTCTGAGGCCAGACTTTCGACGGGACCGGCCATCTGGGACTTGAGCGTACGAACTATTCGGAGCCCGTCGGAGAGGCCGACTCGGCGGATCAGTCGAAGGGCTCCGCGGAGCGTTCGGAGGGGACCCGTGATCGCAAAAGCCACGGTCGTCGCCATTGCCTCTTCGGCGTCGCGGGCGTGATGACGGTTGGCGTTGGTCAAGAGAAAGTCCATGTAAATGCTTTTGCCAACTACGACCCTGACCGCGGCGCCGCGGAGATCGGGTTCGGCGTCGGATTCTGCAACGAGGCTGCTCGCATTGGAGAATCGAATCTCAGCGGGATAGGCATTGCCTGGTATCAAAAAATCGACCTCGAGATCCTCAGGCAGAGTCTGTGATATCCGAAACACGGCCGTCCCGAAACCGGCAAGCATCTTAGCGTGCTCGGCACGCATTATCATCCCGTTCTCCACGCCGTAGGTTCTCGCAACGGCTCGGATTTCGGTTTCAAACCTGTCAATCCGCGCTTGCTCGGCGTCGCGACTCCCCCCGAGGAATCTCAACTCGCGCTGCCATGCAGGAAGTTGGAACATGCTATAAACGCCGGCGGCCTCGAATAGGATTGAAGATCGATAAGGAGTCGCTGCTTGCCCGACCCTCGGCCGGCAGCGCCCGTCTGCAGAAGTACGGAATTCTTTGAGGGATTAACAAACGTCGAACGTCGAACGTCGAGCGTCGAGCGTCGAACAGCCTGCCCCGAACGAGCGAGCACGTATCCTCTCGAACCGCGGCGACCCGGAGAGAGCGAGGAGGGGTCGAACGTCGAAAAGCCTTTCCATCCGTTTTTGGCTAAATTGACGGCCGTGAGTTGAAGCCCGAAACTCGAAACGAGAGCACGTCGTGAGAATAACGTTTGCTTCCTTTCTCTGCATCCTGGTGTTGGTCGCTGCCACCACACTTAAGGCGGATTCCACTCCCTGGGGCTACGACGGGCACCGCATCGTCTGTTCGATCGCCTGGAGGAACATGACGCCGGCGACGCAGACCGCCGTGCAGGAGTTGTTGAACCAAGACTCTCTCAGATTCCGGCAGTTTGAGGAAGCATGTCTCTGGGCAGACGAGGTTCGGGGAGATGATCCCGAGTACGATCGATTTACAACTGCGCACTACGTGAACCTGCCGCGACGATCCGAAGGCGTCGATCCCGAATCGCACTGCGCCCTGTCGCTTTGCATCGTGCAAGCCATCACGGAGCAGCGTGACATCCTGGCCGACTCGAAACGGTCTGCGCGCGAACGACTTGAGGCCCTCAAATGGGTGGCCCATTTCGTCGGCGACGTCCATCAGCCCATGCACGTGGGCTATGGCGACGACCGCGGCGGAAACCGGATCGAGATCATTCTGGCCGGACAGCCGACGAACCTTCACGCACTCTGGGACTACGGATTGATCGCGCGTTCCGGACTCGAGTGGAACGTCTACGCCCGGCGTCTCGGCTTCGATATTGCGCCGGTCGACCGACGGCAATGGGCGAGCCCGAATCCGATCGAATGGGCGGACGAGTCGTACAGCATCACGGAGGATACTGTCTACGAGTTTCCGATCGGCAACGAGGTAAAGGACGAGTATTACTATCGGAATATCCAGACGGTTGAGAGGCAACTGAAGAAAGCCGGGCTTCGGCTGGCGAACGTGTTGAATGGCATCTGGGATGTCTGACGTCGAACGTCGAACGTCGAACGTCTGGAAACAGCAGTAATTCCCTCGAAGCTCGCACCGCGCGAAGCTAGCGGAGATCAAGACGTGCAATCTGAAATCAAGACTCGATACGCCGCAGTCGCTGACGCTGCTTTATTGGCCGACTTCGGCCGGCAGACCTTCGTCGACGCGTTCGGATCCCAGAACGATCCGGCACACATCCAGGAATACGTGGCCGTCGCGTTTGCCGTCGACCGGCTGGAAGACGAGATCAAGGATCCTCTCGCTGATTTCCTGATCGCCGAGGCGGAGGGCGAGGCGCTTGGTTACGCAAAAATCGCACTGGGGGACGCACCTGCCTGCGTAACGAGTCCTGATCCGATTGAACTGGAGCGCATTTACGTCCACCAATCGGCGATCGGAACAGGGGTTGGAAGCGCACTCATGTCGGCGTGCTTCGAAGCGATCGAAATGCGCGGGGGCCGGTCAGCGTGGCTCGGCGTCTGGGAGCGAAACGAACGAGCCATCCGGTTTTACAGGAAATGGGGTTTCGAGATCGTCGGAGAGAAGGCGTTTGTGCTCGGCGGTGACGAACAGACGGACGTTGTTATGATTAGACTTTTAGACTCGAAGACTTGAAGACTTGAAGACTTGTAGACTCGGAGACTTGCAGACTAGTATCCGACGATTTCCCACCGGATCATCGACACCGGGATGATGCCGATCCTGTTCAGGTCGTCTATATAACCTTTCAGTGTGAACTCGTCGCCCTGTTGACGTGCGCGCTCGGCCATCAGGTTGTCGAGCATGATTTTCCCGATGACATAGCTCGTTCCGTAAACGGGCTGCTGGAGGTAGAAGTGGACCTCGTGCCTGATGGTGCTTCCGTCTGCGGGGAGCCATCCTCTCGGAACTCTTTCGGATGCGAACTGCGCAGCCTCCTCCAGCGTCATCTCGTTGGCATGGAGGTGCATAGCGGCCAGGGCGCGGGCTCCGCGCTGAGCGAGGAGGATCCATATCAGCTCCTTCGAGCGCGGGTGATCGTCCAGAAGGCCCGCGTGCATGAGTAGTTCCTCCATCCCAGTAGCCACGCCTTCGGCCCTGCCGTCGAAAATGTTGTAAAGGAGTGGACCCTGCCGGATTGGATTCGGATGCGGTTCGTTTGCCAGTCGCGCCAGCTCGATCCAGTGGTAGCTGTGCGTACGCATTATGATCGGATCGTGGTAGTCGACGATCGTGAAGAAACCTCGCTCGCGGTCAGGAGGAACGAAGCGCCCGATCTGGGCGCGTTGCGCCGGTTCCATGTAATCGCGCATCGTCACGACGTCTTGATCCCGGAGAAACGCGATGTACTCGGCCACCCCTTCGCTATACCGGCGGGCGAATTCCTCCTCGCTCGCCACGGGCTCGAGCGGGGGTAGATCGCGATTCCGATGCTCCTCGAGCTTCAGCGTGGCGAGCGCCCGATCGAGCTCACGCTGAAGGAGGGCGATCTGCTCGTCCCAGGTATAAGGGACGAGATGGACGTTCTGCAGGTACCACTCGTAATTGTCCTTTCCTATGCCGGACGGCCCCGTTTTCGCGGGTGCAATTGCTGCAAGCCAGTCTCGAAATGAC
>DATKEJ010000467.1:0-9858 GCA_035512315.1 Rhodothermales bacterium
CTGGCCTTGTATATTGGATTCGGTCCGCTTGCGCCGCTCGGACGGGCAGGCCGACGCTCCAACAGTTGCCCCAAACAAGACCGAGGCCGGTGGGCTCTGGCCTGCCCCTACGGAACGGTTTGGCTGCTGGTCAAGGGCGGCCGAGACTTAGCGGCACAGATCTCCCAGCCGCAGAGAATGCAAAGGCGCTAAGGAAGAATTTTCCTCACGCAGAGAGCGCAAAGAACGCGGAGGGGCTTGGGCGCCAAGTACCAAGTACCAAGTACCAAGTACCATGTACCATCTACCAAGGGCGTCAGAGACCCGCCGTTGCTCGACCAACCTGCTCCTCCAGAATCGCCAGCGGCAGCGCGCCGTTCTGCAGCACCGCGTCGTGAAACGAGCGGATGTCGAAGCGATCTCCCAACGACGCTTCGGCCTTCGCGCGCAGCTCCAGAATTTTCAGCTCGCCGATCTTGTATGCCAGCGCCTGTCCTGGCCAGGAGATGTACCGGTCGACCTCCGTATTGATGTTGTGCTCAGCGAGGGCCGAGTTCTCCAGATAGAAATCGACGGCCTGTTGGCGCGTCCATCCCATCGCATGCATTCCCGTGTCGACAATCAGGCGGCCCGCGCGCCACATTTCATACGTCAGCCGGCCGAACCGCTCATAGGGTGTCGTGTAAATTCCCATTTCTTCGCCGAGCTTCTCGCAGTAGAGTCCCCACCCTTCGCCGAACGCGTCGATGTAGGTATAGGCGCGAAATGAAGGGACATTCTCCAGTTCCTGCGCAATGGCCACCTGATGATGGTGGCCCGGCACGCCCTCATGAAGGGCCAACGCCGGCAGGTTGTACAGCGGCCGCTTGTCGAGGGCGTAGGTATTGACCATGAAGAGCCCGCCGCGCACGTTATGGATGGGCGGCCAGTACCTGCCCGTGGTGTAATTCGGGGCGATCTCGTCGGGAACGGCGCGGACGCCGTATGGAGTTCGGGGACGCAATCCGAAAAACGCGGGCATCTTTTCGTCGGTTCGCTTCGCGATCCAGGCGGCCTGCAGCATGAGATCGTGTGGGCTCTTGGCGTAGAACTGCGGATCCGTCCTCAGGAAATGGAGGAACTCGCTGAACGTGCCCTCGAATCCCACCTCCTCGATAATCGCCTGCATTTCCGAACGGATCCTTCCGGCTTCCTCGATACCGAGCTGGTGGATATCCTCGGCCTTCAAATCGAGGGTCGTGAATCTCCGGATCCGCTCCTGGTAGTATTCGGCCCCGTTCGGGAGGTCGGTCGCGCCGATGGTGGTACGCGCGCCCGGGATATACTCATCGCGGAAGAACGCATGCAGTTTGGAGAATGACCCAAGCACTGCGCCCTCGAGGACGTCGCGACCTCGATCCCTTAAGACCTCCGCCTGTCCACCAGCGATTGATTCGGGGATTTCATCGAACGGCTTCCAGAACTCGCTGCGCTCCGGACTCTCCACGGCGAGAGCGGCGAAGGTCGGTTCGACGTTTCCGAGGATCCGTTTCGGCTGGGTGAATCCATCGGCCAGGCCTTGTCGCATGTTGGCGATCTGCTGATCGACAAATTGGGGAATGGCGGCGAGGCGCAAGAGATAGGCCTCGTAATCTGCGACCGACTCGAACCGCGTCGCCTCGACGGACTGAGCGACCTCGGTGTGGAATCCGCTGTCGCTGTTGAACGGGATGCGCCAGAGCTGGAAGGCGTCCTCCGACAGGCCCTGTTCGAGGCGGAACTCGAAGAGATCGTAGTTGAGCCGATCCTCCTCGTCGAGCTGCGACCGGTCGATTGCCTGAAGGCGGCCCAGATAGTTCGTCCGTGCCTGATGCCGCGACTGGAGGGCGGCGGGTGATACGTCCGGCAGCCGATGGTTGAAGTCATGGTTCCCACGGTTGGTCGCGGCGAGGGGATCCCACTCCTGCTCCGCCGCCCAGGCCTCGTCGAAAAGCGCGTGGAGTGTGTGGGCGGGGGTTTGCGCAACGGCGCCGGACATAGAGGCCTGCAAAAAAACTGCGGCGAGCATGATGGCCTTGGGAAGTAGGGAAGGCGGCATGGGTGGGACGAATTTTGCGTTTTGCGTTTTGCTTTTTGCATTTCTCGGCTAGTCGGCCAGCGCCAGATCCACTCTCCTCGTTGCCATGTCCGCTGCGGCTACGATGGTCGTAATGGTGTCCCCGGGACGAAATGTTTTCCCCGAATCATCCCCCACGAGCGAATATGTCCGTTCGTCGTAGACGTAGTGATCGTCGTCCAAGTCGCGCACGTGCACCATTCCCTCGACCAGCGGGCCGCTCAACCGAACCATGATCCCAAACTTGGTGAGACCGGTAATGACGCCGTCGAACCGATCGCCCAGATGCTGCTGGATGTATTCGACCTGTTTCAGTTTGACCGACTCGCGCTCTGCCTCGACCGCGACGCGCTCACGATCTGAGCAATGTTCGCACGACTCCTCGAGCGCATCTCCATTGACGCCGCCTTTTCCCTTGGCGTACCGCTTCAGCAGGCGATGCGCGATGAGGTCCGGGTAGCGACGGATCGGGCTGGTGAAGTGGGTGTACGCCTTGATGCCCAGGCCGTAGTGCCCCACATTCTCGGTCGTGTAGGTGGCCTTCGCCATCGAACGGAGAGCGGCGTCCTGAATGACGTACTCTTCCGGGGATCCTTTGACGTGCTGAAGCAGGTTGTTCAGATCCTTCGAGTCGACTTTTCCGTCGCTCGAGGGTAACTGGTACCCGAAAACTTTCACGTACTCTGCCAGCTGCCGAATTCTTTCCTGGTCCGGCGGGTTGTGAACCCGGTAGACGAACGCGTGCCCCTTGTGTACGCGCTCGACGTGCTGAGCGACCGTCTGATTCGCCAGCAGCATGAGTTCCTCGACCAGCCGGTGTGCATCGAGCCTGTTCTTTCGACGGATGTCGACCGGATGGCCCTGCTCGTCCAGCAGTACCTGAATTTCCGGGAGGTCGAAGTCGACCGAGCCGAGCCGCGATCGCTTTTGAGTGAGCGTTCGGGTGAGACGACCCAGTTCGACGACATCTGACGCCAGCGGATGATCAGGGTAGCCGCCATCGAGAAGCTTCTGTGCTTCTTCGTAGGTGAAGCGTTGAGACGAGCGGGTGATCGTCTCCTCGATCCGATAACCCTTTACGTTGCCGCGACGAGAGACCTCCATCGTGCACGAGAACGTCAGCTTGTCCTCGTCGGGGCGGAGGGAGCAGACCAGGTTCGAGAGTTTCTCGGGGAGCATAGGCAGGACGCGGTCCACGAGGTAGACGCTGGTTCCGCGCTTGAGCGCCTCGCCGTCGAGGGCCGTATCGGGTCGAACGTAATGACTCACGTCGGCGATGTGAATACCGATTTCGAGGTTTCCATTCGGGAGCGTTTCCACGTGGATCGAATCGTCGAAGTCGTGCGCATCCTCTGGGTCGATGGTGAACGTGCGCCTACTGCGCAGATCGACGCGGCGACTGATTTCGGCCTGCGGAATCTCGGTCTCGATCCGGTCGGTTTCCGTGCGCACATCGTCCGGAAATGCCGCATGAACGTCGAGGCTGAGTGCCAGCGAGAGGACGCGAATCTGCGGATCTGAGCCCGGGCCGAGTACTTCCAAAATCCTGCCCTCAGGCGAGGCTCGCGGATCGTCGAATCGATCGATGGAAACGACGACTTTGTCGCCACTCTTTGCTCCCCTGAAGGCCTCCTGGGGGACATAAACGTCGTGAACGAGTCGCTGGTCGTCGGGCTCGACGAACGCGAAATGACCGCTTTTCGTGAACGTGCCGACCGTTTGCGCGCGGCGCCGTTCGAGCACCTCGAGCACTTCGGCTTCGCGCTGTCGTTCGCCTCGGCTTGGAGCTGCGAGTCCGATCCGAACGCGGTCGCCGTCGATGGCCGTGCCCATGTTCGTTCGTCTAACAAAGACGTCATCCTTCCGGCCGGGGACGTCGACGAAACCGAACCCTTGCGGATTCACCACGAGCGCGCCCTCGAGCGTGTTTGGGCGAGGTTTGTAGCTGTAACGCCCGCCTTTGAGGCGGCCGATGACCTGCTGTTCGTCCATTTCTGCGAGGACCTCCCGGAAGAGGCTATAAGCGCGCTTGTCGTTGTAGGCTAGCTTCTTTGCGATCTCTTTCGGGCGGTAAACCTTGTCGCCATTGTTTTTCAGTAGGCGCAGGATGTCCTGGCGAATGGTTTTGCGGGTGTTGCTCATGAATGTCTTACGGGGAGATAGGATTCTCTGTCAGCAATGTACGATCCGTCATGTACGGATTGCAGGGCGGGGTGGTTCGGAATTCGTGGCTCGATGTTCGAAATCTTAGCGCTACGAGGGGCGGTCGCTCAGAGTGTGAATGACGTCATTATGATGGAACCCGATTATCCTGAGATGCATATAAATGTTGTAAGCGCCAAATGGCAGATCCAATGCGGCCAAATGGCAACCAAATACTGTAGTAGTCATGGCACCCCGCGAAATCACACCTCGACGATCCGGGAAAGCCCTGCGCTACGCATCGCTTGCCCTGGCTGAAGCCGCTGCGCTGGTGAGCGAAGGGATCGCAGGCTCCGGCGTTGCCGAGCTCCAGAAGCGCCTCGATCTGACGACGCGCGAGATGTCAGACCTCGTCTCGATACCCGACCGCACGCTGTCGCGACGGAAGCAGCAGGATCGGCTTCCGCCGGACGAGTCAGAGCGCATTTACCGGATCGGACGACTGGCGGAACTCGCCGAGGCTGCTTTGGGAGGAAGATCCAACGCGGTCGAGTGGCTGAAGGAGCCGAACTTTGCGCTCGGGAATAGAGCCCCCCTTGAGGTAGCCGCCAATGAACCTGGTGCGCGGCTGGTGGAGCAAGTACTCGGCCGTATCGAGCACGGCATCACCTCGTAGGGTGCAGGATGAGGGTTTGGAGGCTCGTCCACGCCCGGCATGCCGCGGACGCCTTTTCGGGCGAAGGGGCGGCACGCTTCGGCGGGCGCTTCAACAGTCCGGGCGTGGCGGTGGTTTACACGTCCGGATCACTGTCACTGGCCATGCTCGAACTCATCGTCCAGGTTGGATCACCGCGCCGGTTGCTCGACTTCGTGTACCTGACGGCGGACTTCGATTCCGGCCTCGTAGAACATCTCGAGGAGCCGCTGCCCAGCGGATGGGATGCGCTGCCGCACCACTCCGTCGGTCAGAAGCTTGGAGATCGGTGGATAGGGGAGGGGCGATCGGCCGTTCTCAGAGTTCCGAGCGTCGTCGTGACGGGGGAGTTCAATTACTTGATCAATCCCCACCATCCCGATTCCGCTGCAATCGAGATCAGCGAGCCGAGCCGGGCGCCGTTCGACGTGAGGATTACTCGGGGGTCCGGAGTGCGGAGTGCGGAGTCCGGCGAAGGGAAGTCCGAGCCTTGGTGAGTAGGCACGGCCGGCGCTTGATGACCCGTCATCCCCGACCGTCGAGCCTGGGAGAACCACAGGTGCCTCAGTTCCCGCAGGCCATGGATCCCGGATCGAGTCCGGGATGACCCCTCGTCGCTCGTCAATGGCCCGTTACATTATCAATGGTACGTGCTCGCTCGCTCGGGGCAGGCTCACGGCATGGTCGGGACCACGGACCACGGACCACGGACGTCGGACGTCTAGGGAATCACCTTCGGCGGATAGTTCACCGGATACTCCTCTCCGCCGATCCTGATCGTGATCTGGTACTCGTACACAGGCTCGGTTGCGTCTTCTCTCAGGCGGAGGGTAACGGGCAATCCGACCCGAACGGTCACGGTCCCGTCGCCGAAATCCGTGCGGCCTGGATTGGGATCCTCCATGAAGCTCAGCCCCGTCAGCACCGCTTCGGAGCCGGGCGGAGCCTTTAGTATCCACGTGATCTCCTCCTCGCCGTCGAGATGGATAAATCGCGGCTCTTGAAATCCCTTCAGCGTGTCTACGCTCAGTCCCGCTTGCCCGATGAAGATTGCCGCGCGGGTGTGTTTGTGATTGATCGTCGCGCAGCCCGTAATCAGCGACGCGAGCGCCACAAAGAGTGTCAATCGTGCGAGATGTACCAGTGGAGACCTGTCGGTATGAGGATGTTCTTGCTGCATGACTGCCTATTGTGATGTGGGTTGGATGAGGGGACGTCTATCCGCCTTGCTCTTTTGGCGTCGGGATGCTCTTGATCAGATCGAGAAACCTTGGATCCTCTCTAAGATCGGCCAGGCCGGGATAACGTAGCAACTCCGTTTGTGCGAAACCGCGCCTGAGCGCTTCAGTGAGCCATTCGAAAGCACGATCTCGGTCCCCGAGGGCCTCCCAGGCGGTTGCAATCTCGAAGACGGTCTCTCCGGTCAGCACGGCTGCAGGATCAGACAAGTACGGCTCAAGATAGCGGTACGCCGCCGCTGTGTCACCCAGCATGATGTGAACGCCTGCGATGCGGGCCCTTACAAAGTCGTCCTTCGGATTGAGGTTCAGTTGTTCTTCCGCTAATTCGACCGTTTTCAGTGCCGCTTCTTCAAATCGTTCCGCTCTGTCGGGCAGGTAGTGATAGGCCATGGCGAGGTTACTCCAGACGACATAGTCGGTCGAGTCGAGCGATACGGCCTTCTCGAGCGCGGCAGCGGCGCCCGAGTAGTCCTCGAAATAGAAATTCAGTGTGCCCAGATTCGAGTAGGTGGAGTGGTCATCCGCGATCTCGAGCGCCTTTTCCCAGCTGTCGCGCGCAAGTTGGAACAGCTCGAGATTGTAATAACTCGATCCCATTCCGCGGTAACCGAGGGGATTCAGCGGGGCAAGCTGCGCAACGATCTCGAATTGGCTCACGGCATCCAGATATCGACCCTGGTAATAATAGAACAGAGCCAGCTGGCGGTAACCGGGCCAGTAGTCAGGCCTCTCGGCGATCGCCTGCTCGTACATGGATTCCGCCTCCCGGTATTGCCCCTGTTCGTTGAAGATTTGCGCTTTGCCCAGCAACGCGTCAACTGAGTGCTGGGTCGACCCCAGCGCGCGGTCGAACTCCATGGCGGCCAGCCCGTACTGACCCTCGGCGAGATGAATCCGGCCGAGGGTGATGTGAACCGACTGATTACCGGAATCCATTTCCAGCGCCTGGTCGCACAGTCTCTCGGCACGAGCAAGCAACTCGGGATCTTTCGTCTCCTCAAAGCGGAGCAGATACGCCCGCCCCAACTCGGCGTACGCAGGCGCAAAATTGGGTGACGCCTCGATGGCGCGCTCAAACAACGCGATCGCACCCGTGACGCTCGACGGACTGCTACGGTACTGCAATAGCCCGAGACCCTGATTGTAAAATTCTACTGAGCCTGGTGCGGCGACGTGGGCGTCCGAATATTGGGCAGCCGGAGCGTCCGCGAGTCCGACGAGCCTGCCCATCGCATCGGACACGAGTCGTCGTGAGTCCTGGATCTTGTCGGTGTTGACGATGACATGCTCGCTTCGCAGCGTGTCAAGGCTTTTCGTATCCACAAGTGACAGGGTGAGCGTCGTGCGGCTTCCGCGTCGTACCACCTCGGTGGTCACCGCGAATGGAATACCGAGGATTCGATGCACGTCGCCCGCCGATTCGAGCGTCTCGGCAACCGAGTCGTCCACAAACGGAGCGATTTGTCCGACAAGAGCCCTCTCGACTGCCGGACCGGAGACATCGCGGAAGCTCGACTCTACAAGCCCACGAAGCGCCAACTGGAGCGCTGAATCCGCGACAACCGGCGGAACGAAGGCCAGGGCGGAGGTCGTGAGCCTCTGTCCGACCGACGGTTTGACGCCGCTTACGAGGAACGCCAGTCCAACGAGGGCCGCCATCAGGCATGCCGCGGCGGTGATCCATGGCCACCAATTTCTACGGCTGGCCGGCAGCGCTCGGAGTTTGGGTGCAGTCGCTATGTTCGGGACCACGAGTGCCGACACACTAGTCCGGATCTCAGCTGCGGATGGACGAAGCCACGGGCTTTTCTCGAGACAGCGTGCCACGATGCCGGAGATCTCCGGTCCATGACTCTCAGCAAGAGCGTCGAGACCCTCCGGCTCGGTGTTCAAAATCTGATAGATGAGTGCGGAAGTGTGCTCGGCCCGAAACGGGCGATTCCCCGTCAATGTCTCGAAAAGCACTACGCCGAGTGACCAGACGTCTGTCGCCGCAGTCACCTTTTCTCCAAGGGCCTGCTCGGGCGACATGTAGGCGACGGTTCCCAATGTGGATCCAGACCGGGTGATCGTGGTGGTATCCGACAACCTGGCCAGACCGAAGTCGGCGATCTTTATTCTCCCGTCGGCGCCGAGCAGGATGTTGCCGGGTTTAATGTCGCGATGGACGATGTCGCGCTCATGGGCATGTTCCAGGCCGGCGGCGACGCTCGAAAGGATCGCCATGGCCTGGGCGAAGGGAACGAGGCCGGCCTTGTTGCGCTGAAGGAGCGTTTCACCCTCAACCAGTTCCATCGCGATGAAAGGCCGATCCTCAACGACGTCGTACTCGTAAACGGTACAGATATTCGGATGGTTCAATAGCGACGCGGCCTTCGCTTCCCGAAGGAATCGAGTCTGGGCGTCGGGGTCGAAGCGCGACCATGGAGGAAGCACTTTGAGGGCCACGCGCCTGCCAAGGCGCACGTCCTCAGCCTCATAGACGAGCCCCATGCCGCCGGATCCGACCTGTTCCCTGACCTGATAGTGAGAGAAACGTTGCCCGGTAATATCGAACGGGTCAGGAGCGGGTTGGCCTTCCATCGATACGACGTGCATTCGTTGATGTGGCCGGTGAAGGGACAGCACGGACTGTCGTTCCGGTGCTTGGATCACTGGACTGCTCACGGCTCTTACCTGTAATGGATTCGGGCCGAGCGGGTTCCGTGGCGGTTGCTTGCTCGGGAACCGCTCGTGTAGGTAAGTACACGGGGTTTCGTCGAAAAGTTGTAGCCCGATCAGAAAACGAAACACTGTTCCAGCGCGGTTGACACCTTACATTGGTCTTACTATACTAGCACCTTACATTGGTCTTACTATACTAGAAGGCGTCCTACTTTTTTCTTACCCAGCGAGATCGATGGAGACGACGAGATTGTCAAGCAAAGGGCAGGTCATCATCCCGAAGCCGGTTCGAGCCGCTCGTGATTGGAAAGCCGGACAGGAACTCGTGGTGATCGACACGGGAGACGGTGTGCTCCTGCGACCCAAATCCCCTTTCCGGGCAACCGACATCAGCGAGGTTGCATCCTGCCTCGAATATTCCGGCGAGGCCAAATCGCTGGACGAAATGGAGGCGGCCATCAAGAAGGGCGTTTCGGAGAGGGAAGATGGTGGCGGTTGATACGAACATCGTCGTTCGGTTTCTCACACGCGATCACGAATCTCAATACCGCAAGGCATACCGGCTGTTCGCCAAGTCTGAAATATTCATTCCTGATACGGTGATCCTGGAGACTGAGTGGGTGCTGCGATACGCCTACGGCTTTCAGGCGAAGTCGATTTGTGACGCCTTCGAGCGACTCTTCGGGCTGGAAAACGTTCACATCGCCAATCCTCATTCGACTGCACAGGCAATCGAATGGCATCGAGACGGGTTGGACTTCTCGGACGCCCTGCACCTGGCCAGCAGCCAGGAATGCGATGGGTTGTATTCGTTCGACGCCCGATTCATCAAGAAAGCGAAGGGTCGATCAAAGTGTTCCGTCGCAAGGCCGTGACGGTTGGATGTGACACGCGCCCTTCCTACCGCATATAACGTCACTTTGCTGCCTGAAGCCTGTCCGCCAGCCACATCTTGATGACGGATTGTCTCGAAACGCCCAAGCGGGAGGCCTCTTTGTCGAGCGATCGAACCATCCATTTGGGGACGTCGACGTTCACTCGTT